>CAYNMY010000068.1:0-8339 GCA_964398275.1 uncultured Armatimonadia bacterium
ATAGCAGTTATTGCGCTGACCAGGCGTACTGTCACGAGGCTATCCGCGGTCAAGCCCCAGGGATGGCCCGCGCGTTGCAGACGCCGCCGACTGGCTCGGACCACGGTACCGGGGGCAAGGCTGCCGATCCACTCAGAAACCTTGCCCAGCATGGGCGTGACGATGCGCTGTATCCACGACTTGGTCAACTCCGGGGCCAGAATCGGGTCCGGAGCCTGCGTCTCGCCGAGCTGTTCCATCCGGCGGACGACTATGCTCTGATCAATGTTAGTCGCGATGGCCTGGCCAATTGCAACCAGCAGGGTAAAGACGAAACCAGAAATGATGAACGGCATGGTTTGCCACCTCACACATCAACGTTAAGCATTTGCTTGATAATTAACATCCCGAACAGCATCAGCGAGCCGCCGACGACGAGCATGCCTACGCCCAACGGCTCGGCAAGCAGGGGCCGCAGATAGTCAGGGTTAAGGATATGGATGAGGAGCCCCAGACCCACGGGCAAGCCCCCCAGAATCAGCGCGGAGAGCCGGCCTTCAGCGGTCAGCGCGGCGACCTCAGCAGTGATCTGCAGGCGCTCGCGGATCATAGTGCTGGTGGTTTCTAGAACCTGGGCCAGGTCACCGCCGACCTTCGACTGGATCTGTATCGCCGTGACCATCAGCTTGACATCCTGGCTGGCAGTACGCGTGGTCATATGGCTGAACGCTTTCTCCATGGACACGCCCACGTTTACCTCATCAAGCACCCATTGGAACTCCTGAGCAATGGGCGGGGGCATCTCATTGGCCACTACCTCAATGCCACGCAGGATGGAAAAACCCGAGCGCAGTGAGGACGCCACCAGTTGCAGCGCCTCGGGGAGTTGGGTCATCAGCGCCTTGTATCGCGCCTCTTTGCGGATGATAACGTATAGCCAGGGGCCCGCCAGCCCCCCCAGCAGCAGCACCACACGCACCGCCAGGTTATGAGCAAGAAGCAGTCCCACTATGTACGTTGTCAGACCGCCGGCCAGGCAGACGACGATCATCTCCGAAGGCTTGATTAGCAGACCGGCCCGCAGCAACTCCCACTGGAGGAGTTCGTTCAATCGGGTAGTGCGCAGCAAGCGTGTGAGCAGGGGAGCAACGTCAGCGCGGGGGCGGTATTCGCCATCGTCTTGCCCTTGGCCGAGTTCCTTGTGGATCCGCTGCCGCGCCGTGTCGTCGCGCGACGATCCGAAAGCGCTGATAAGCGCATACGCGGCGATGAACAAGATCACGAAGACAGCGACGGCTAGGACAAGCGGGTGCATACTATTGCCTCCTTGCCCAGGCATCGGCCAATCCGGCGGGAAGCTCAATTCCCTGGGTCAGCAACTTCTCGGCGAACTTAGGGCGCAGACCGGTGTAACTGGGCGTGCCAATTATCGTGCCATCTTCGTCCACACCACGCTGCTCGTAGCGGTAAATATCCTGCAGCGTTATTGTGCCGCTTTCGATCCCCTGGACCTCGGTGATGTGGGTGATCCGGCGATGACCGTCAGCGAATCGTGCCTGGTGGATGATCAGATCCAGGGCGGAAGCAACCTGCTCGCGGATCGCGCGCGACGGGAGCTCCGTACCGGCCATAAGCACCATAGTCTCCAGGCGGCTGAGAGTGTCACGGGGACCGTTGCTATGCACGGTGCTCAGCGAGCCGTCGTGACCAGTATTCATCGCCTGGAGCATATCGAGGGCCTCGCCACCGCGGACCTCCCCGATTACGATCCGGTCGGGCCGCATGCGCAGGGCATTGCGCAGCAACTGCCGGATGGTCACCTCGCCGCTGCCCTCCAGGTTGGGGGGGCGGCTCTCCATGCTCAAGATGTGTTCCTGGCGCAACTGTAGCTCGGCAGCGTCTTCGATGGTGATAATGCGCTGGCCCGGCGGAATAAATGAGGACAGAACATTCAGTGTGGTTGTCTTTCCACCGCCGGTACCGCCCGAAACGATTATGTTGAGCCGGGCGACGACACATGCGCGCATGAACTCCATCATCTCCGCGGTGGTCGTGCCGAGGTTGACCAGGGCCTCGGGGGTAAGCGGGTCCTCGGCGAACTTGCGGATGGTGATGGTCGGACCGTTGCGCAGCACCGGGGGTATGATCGCGTTGACCCGCGAGCCGTCGGGCAGTCGCGCGTCAACCATGGGCGAGGTCTCGTCAATCCAGCGCCCCAGCGGCGCGATTATCTTCTCGATGATACGCCGCACGTGGCTATCACTACTGAAGGCAACGTCGGTCAGCTCCAGCTTGCCGTAGCGCTCAACATAGACCTGCTGGGAGCCGTTGACCATGATCTCGCTTACTGAGGAGTCGTCCAAAAGCTCCTGGAGTGGACCAAAACCACGCAATTCTGCGTGCACCGCCGCATAAAGCCGCTCGCGGGTATTGGCCGTCAACGCCAGCCGGTATTTCTGGGCAACCTGGGCAGTGATCCCCTGGATTTTGTCCATCAGGGCATCTTCGGCCAGGTGCTGCAACACCTTGGGATCGGTGTTGTCAAGGAGATGCTGATGGATTTCGTCGCGGACCTTGAACAGTTGTTCTTGTTCCTGCTGCTTGGCCGATTGGAGATATCCGTCTTCCCATTGCGCTTCTTGTGCCAAGTTTGCCTGCTCCTTTGCTCCTCAGATCACCGTGCAAAGCTTACCGTGGGGAGAAGCACTGTTTTTGCTATTGGCTGGTTGCTGAGTCACCGTTATGCCGCTTTCTTCTGGGCAGGCTGAGGCACTGAATTGATGATGTAGTCAGCCACTTCGCCCAGCCCCCGTGTGAGCGGCGCGCGGGGGCGGTCTAACACGAACGGTTCACCCCGGTTGGCCGCGGTGATAACGTTCTCGGTATCGTTGGGCAGTAGGAAGTCAACCTTCATTCCCGTGGCTTCTTCCAGATCAGCCACTGTGAAGCGGTCTTTTGGCGAAGCGCGGTTAACGACCAGCTTTACACTGCCTGCCGAGGCGTACCCCCCGTCAATGATAATCCGCAAGAGGGAGTTGGTGTCGCGAATTGTGGTCAATTCGAACAGGTTGGTTATTACCAGAATGGTCTGGCAGCGGGACAGAACATACAGGCTGCCATTCCACACCGTCGGCGGCAGGTCACAGAAGCAGAACCGGTAGTGCCGGCGCAGGATACCCAGCAGCGAAGCAACGTAGGGCACTGACAATACCTCCAGGCCGACCGGTTTTGGCGTGGTTGAGCCGCTTAGTACCTTCAATCCGCTGTGGTGAGTGGACAGGTGCGTTTCGACCAGCTCGATGTCCAACTCATTGGCGTACGCCGCCAGGTCTACCAGGCTGCCCTGCGGCGGCACGTTCAGGACGAGACTGACATCACCCAGTTGTGCGTACATATCCACCAGAACCGCTGAGTCGGGAAACCTGCTGGCGAACAGCACGCTGAGGTTGACGGCCAGGGTAGTCTTGCCCACTCCGTCCTTGGCCGAGATCAGCCCAACTGTTACCGGCATTCTTGTAGGGTCGGTGACCGCAGCGTATGCCGGGTTGGCCAGGACGCTCTGGCTAAACGCACAGGTATTGACGGCTTCCCAGAGCTTCTTAGCGTCAGTGTCAAGCGGGAGCAAGGCGTTTGCCCCGGCCAACATCGCCTTTTCGGCAATGAGCGGGTGATTCTCCCGGATTAGCAGTATGCAACCGACCTCCGGCGCTGCCAGGCTTACCAGGCGACAAACCTCGTAGCCGTCTGCTGCCGGCAAATCCTCGTGGACCAGCAAAACGTCGGGCCGCATCAGGGTCGCCATCTGGGCTGCTTCCAAGCCGTCCTGCGCCAGACCGATTATCTCGATCTGGTCCGCCGCGGTCAGCAGCGCCCTAAGCCCGTGGGCTATGCCTGGTTCTGATTCAGTCAATATCACGCGTATCATTAATTTATAAACACCGATAAGCAGGCGAATTGAGCCTGCCGTCTCCGTGCTACTCCCGTCGGAATACGGCGTCTGCCGTTATAGTGATTGTCCCGCTCCCGGGCTCGTCCTCCAGCCCGGGTATCAGACTGGCCGCCAGCAGCGCGTGCGGATAGCCGACGGAGACCTTGACGTAGGAGCCACTGGGGGCGTTATTGACCACTCCTTGCGGGGTACTTTCATCGTCTAGAGGCTGCCAGCTCCAACTGGCCCCTGAGTAGGTGCCGAACTGCTGGGTAATGGTGAGGCTCTCCGCCTCGTGGCCGGTTGACGCCTGAATGACGTCGGCCGCAATTGTCACGGTGCTCGCGCCGACTGCACCGGTGCGTGCACCGGCGCGCACGGCGTTCCGCAGTATGAGGAAGTCCTCGAACAACAGACCAAATTCCGCTATTCCCAGCAACAAAGTCAGCAGCAACGGCACCACCAAAGCGAACTCAACGGTAGCGGTGCCGGCTGCCGATCCACGTACGCTGAGCCGTTTGCGCAAGCGCCGACATGATGTTAAGCTGGCAAAGGTAGATGTCATGTTGCTTATCACACAGTTGTCCAGAGCAAGGTTAGTATGGTGCCGATAGCTATAGCCGGGGCGTAGGGAATAGGCAGTCCCCCGGATGACGGGGCAAGTTGGTCCGGCATGCGAGTGACTGCGGCACACCACACCCCCATATATAGCCGGCGAAGTGAAGCCAGCAGTATTCTCTTGTGGATCGCGGCGGATAGCGCCCACACGCCACCGGCGAAAGCCCCCAGCATCAGAACGTGCAACAAGAAGGTCGGTCCCGTCAGCGCGCCGACGGCTCCCAGTAGCTTGATATCACCGCCGCCGAGGCTGCCACCGACCATACCCGTTAGTATCCACAGCGCCAGCGCCAGCCCGATGCCCGCCAGGCTGAGCACCAGCCCGCCGGCGCCCTGGTGGCATGTCATCAGGACAAGTCCCAGCAGTACCGCGGGCATGGTCAGCATATTGGGTATCCTACCGGCCGCAACGTCCAAGACTGCGGCTATGCCGACTACTCCCAGCAGCGTTATTGTCGAGGCAACTTGCCAATTCATTGTCATGTGCCTGTTGGCGATGTGGGTAACGAACAGTAGCAGAAGCCCGGGGGCCGAGCGGGGGGCCGACTCAACCCCCGGCTTCGCAGGCGCCGCTTGCACGCGGCTTGCGGCAACCCAAGCCAAACAGCTTACTCGCCGGCCAGCGTGGTCTTCACTGCCCCGACCTCAGTGCTTACTTGTGTGCCGAGCTGCGTCCACGCAGTAACGGCGGCTGCCACGATGAGAACCAGCAGCAACGCGTACTCCACGGTGGTCAGTCCGCTCTCATCGGCCCAAAGTTGCTTCAGTGCTCTTATCATCTTGAGACCTCCTTTTCTGCTTGTGATCTCCGAGCCTGGCTGGCTGTGCTTACCACTTATCGTATCGGTATCTCGGCACAGAGCCTTGACAGAAGTTAGGTATCGGCCTGGTAACAATTAGGCAAAGAAATGCTTTCTATTAGCGGAAAACCCGGGCAGGTCGAGCAGTAGGAAAGGTGGAAACCAATATTCGGCGAATATGTGTGCGTGTCTGTTCATTACCGATGGTGGATCGAAACAAATGGCAATAAACTCTTCAGAGCACCCCGATACTGAGACCATTAGACCACCAGCGGAGCAACCTATCCGCCGGCAGGGAGTGGTGACGGGGCGCGCACTGCTGATAGGGGCGGTGGGGGCGGCCGGAGTCGGGCTTCTGGCGCCCTGGGCAATCCACGTCCTGCGCGGCTCGTTTATGGCCCTTGATTTCAGCACCCCGGCTGCTGTCGGTTTGATGTTCTTTCTGGTCGCTGGCCCTAATCTGCTGGTCCTGAGATTTCGCCGCAGCCTGGCCCTGACTGCGGCAGAGCTTATCACCATCTACACTATGATGATCGTGGCCTCGGCGATCCCAACCATGGGCTTGACGGCGCAGGTTATCCCCATCAGTACTGGCGCCCACTACTACGCCAGCCCCGAAAACGGCTGGGGGGAATCAATTCTGCCGTATATTCCGGCGTGGCTGGTGCCGAAGGGGACTGCCGTAGATGCACCAGTTATTAGGCATCTGTACGAGGGGCTTCCCGCCGGTGGCAACGTGCCGTGGGGGGCGTGGAGCACCAGTATGGCGGCGTGGCTGGCGTTCCTGTTGTCTTTGCACCTGGTAATGATCTGTATGATGGTCCTGTTGCGCAAGCAGTGGGTGGAGAATGAACGCCTGGCTTACCCGCTCACTCATCTGCCGCTGATGCTGGCCGGCGCGGATAGCGAGGGCCGCCCGGTGATCCTGGGCAAGGCCACCTTTTGGATCGGTATGAGCATCCCCTTCGTGCTGGGCAGCCTCATCGGCTTGCACAACTACTTCCCGGGCTTTCCCCGTATCAACCTCGCCCCTAACGTAACACTGGTAGAGGGCTTGTGGGGGCTGAGCTTTCGCTTCAGTTTCCCGATGATCGGCTTTTTCTACCTGGTAAATCTGGAAACCAGCTTCAGCCTGTGGTTCTTCAGTCTGCTTACCCAGTGTGGGAAAGTGGTGATGCAGCTTGTCGGCATCTCCAGCCAGGAGAACCTCGGCGGCTACGGTGCACCTGAGGCACTGTTGAAATATCTGGGTGGTGGGGCTTTTCTGGCCCTGGTTGCCTCGAACCTCTGGGTGGCGCGCGGGCACCTGCGCAACATCTGGATGCGCGTGGTAGGGACTGCCGGCCCGGAGGTTGACAGCGGGGAGGTAGTCTCGTATCGCACGGCGTTCTGGGGTATGATTATCGGCCTCGTGGCGATGGGCTGGTGGTTGGCGTCAGCCGGGCTGCCGCTCATCGTGGTGCCGCTCTTCCTGCTCATCGCGATGGCCATTTTCCTGGGCTTGACCCGCATCGTGGTGGAGAGTGGGATGGCTGTCGCCCGCCCGCCGGTGATTGCCTCCGGACTGACTGCCGGCCTGCTGGGCTGGGATGTGCTGGGAGCCGGCGGCATCGTGACCCTCGCCCAGGCGTTCATCTGGTCCAGCGATATCCGTACCTTCGTGATGTGCTCAGTGGCCAACAGCTTGAAGATGGCCGACGTCGTCAGGGAACGGCGCAGACTGTTGTGGCTGGCTTTTTGGGTAGCGATAGCCTTGGCGCTGACTAGCTCGATATGGCTGACGATGGCTCGGGCATACGCTCAGGGCGGCACCACGATGAATAGCTGGTTCTTTAAGGGCGCAACGAGATACGCCTATACCTGGGCTGCCGACTGGATCGCACAGCAGCCCACTCCCAGCGTGACTGGCTGGATACTGGTGGCGGCTGGCGGCGCGGTGTTCTGGTTCCTCACCATGATGCGCTTTCGCTTCATGCAGTGGCCGTTCCACCCGATCGGCTTCTGCATCGGGGGTACTAACGCTATGGCGTGGGTCTGGTTTCCGTGCTTCCTGACCTGGGTGGTCAAGAGCGGCATCTTGCGCTACGGCGGCATGAAGCTCTATGAGACGGCCCGACCGATTTTCCTGGGCTTGATATGCGGCCAATATGCCACCAACCTGGTTTGGTTGGTCATTGACTGGCTATCCGGCCACACCGGGAATGTGATATTCTGGATATAGCTTACCTCCGTGCGAAAGCCCGTGCTCCCGCGCAGACCTGTAGGACGGGCCACCCAGGCGACCACGCCCTGGTGAGGCAGCAACGAATGCGGACCTTCCCGGCTACCGGCATCAGCCTGACGATCAAGAAGTATCGCGGCACGCAGCGATTGGTGGTTTTCTACACTCGCGAGCGTGGCAAGGTGGAGGCCGTTGCCCAGGGCATCGGCAAGCCAGGCAGCAAGCTGGCTTCGTTGACCGAGCCGCTTACACTCTCCCGGCTGTTTTTTGCAAAGGGCCGCGAGCTGGACCGCTTGACCGAGGGGCAAGTACTCGACTCGTTCTATGATCTGCGCTCTGATTTGGCGCGCTTTGCCTATGCTTCGTACCTGGTGGAACTGGTAGCCGGGGCAACCGAGCCGGGCCTGCCTATGCCCGAGATTTTCGACGCGCTGCGTAGTAGCCTGGCGATGCTCAACGGTGGTGCGAACCCGCAGGTGATAGCGTGCGGATTTGCGCTGCGGTTGATGCGGGAACTGGGTGTGGGGCCGGTTGTGGAGCAGTGTGCGAGCTGCGGCAACTCCCTGGGTGGTAAGGTCTATTACAGCCCCGCTGCCGGCGGACTGATTTGCGCCGATTGTCGCCCCACCGCCGGGTTTGCGCGTAGCGTGTCCACTGCGACCGCCGCGCTGCTGCGCTCGCTGGTCAGTTTTCCCCTCGACCGGCTCCCCCGGCTATCCTGCCCGCCCAGCAGCAGCGCACAGATCGAGGACGTGGTACGCAGGCACGTCCAATATCACCTGGGCTTTACCCC
>CAYNMY010000069.1:0-8307 GCA_964398275.1 uncultured Armatimonadia bacterium
CTGGCGGCAGTCGTGTCGTCTTGAGCAACATCGGTGGTCTGGGGATCGGACTGGACGCCGCCCAGCCCGTCCTCGAAGGTATTACACAACAAGGTCGGGTGAGTAAAGCAGTAGATGCCGTCTATCTCGGGCGGCTTTCTGTCCAATGAGTAGTCGGTTACCCAGCTCCACTCCCGCGGCCCGTCAGTGCGGTTACCGGCGAAATCCGCCACCTGGGCAAGCCGCACGGTTACCGGCTCTCCGTCAGGAACGGGGATTGGATCAGGCCGGACGTCCGCGGGATTCCACGTCAGCACGCCCGGGCCGGGATCGTAGCTCACCGCCGGGTCATTGACGAGCTAATCTCGGCCCTTCACCGTCAGCCTGATCGTCGCCGGATTGATCCCGGCAGGCCCCTCGTCTTGCAGCGATATCTTTACTTTGTCGGGCGCAGCGCGCTCCTGGTTACCCGGCTCCAGCAGCGCCACCCGGGGCGCAGCGCCGTCAAAGATGACGCGCCGGTGCGTCGTCTCGCTCCAGTTGCCGGCCTTATCGCAGGCCCGCAGGTGGAGCCAGCCGTCGTGCTGCTCGACTGAGGTCAGTTGCACAGGACTGGACGTGACCGAAATCTGGGTTCCGGGGACACTGCGGGGTTGGTCGTCGAGGCTCCAGGCGACTCCCGCAATTCCGCTGAGGTCGAGGGCTTGCCAGATCAAGCGCAGCGGCCCGGTGCTGGCCACGAGGGGGATGATCTGGAAGTTGTCGAGATGATAGGTCTGGCCCTCGACATTGCACAGCCAGCCGAAATCGGCCAGGACCATCCGGCTGACCATGAAGCTGCGGCGGCCCGGGTTGGTGGCCCGCAGAATCTCGAACAAGTTGACCTCAGCGTGATGCCAGCGGTTGTCGGCGATAACGTTCGCCACCGCGCCGATCCTGGGCAGATCGTCGTCGCAATCGCTGGCCTCATCGGTGATGCGGTCCATGGGCTTATCGGTGAAGTTAATAGCCCGCCACTTGCCGTCAACCTCGATGGCCAGGTCCACGCGCAGCCGCGGCGGGATCTTGTAGTCGAAGGTGACCAGCCGGTACTTGCCGGCATCGAATGGCTCCCCGTGCAGGCAGACGCCAAACGGGCCGCCCTCGATTGGGTTATAGACGCGCAGGCTGTATCGCCCCGAGGCAGCCGTCGAATCATCGCGCGCCAGGACGGCGGAATCACCACGCGGGTACGGCGTCACGGTGCCGATACCGGTCTCGAAATCCTCGTGGCACAGGTACTCTTCGCCGAGGGTGACCGTCGGGAGCAGCGGCGGCTGGCTGTCAGCGTCGAGGTTAACCTGATACCGCAACTCAGCGGGCTGTTCGAGGCGGTTACCTGCTCTGTCTCGTACTCCCCTGACTGTGATGCGCAGCACGTCGCCGCTGGTCAGGCCCAGGCCTGCCAACCGGGGCTCGATCCGCAGGCGCCGGTGCGCCGGCTGGTATTGCACTGCGGCGTCTTCCCACGTGTGCCTCTGTCTTCCGATGTCCACCACCAGTGCGCTCAGGTCGAGTCCGGCGCCACCCGGGTCGTTGATGGCAACGTGGATCGGCTCATCAGCTAACTGCTCGCCGCTTGCCGGCTGGGCCACCAACTGCGGGGCTTCCTGGTCAACTCGGACTTGATAAGTGGCAGCGTTGCCCCACCGGTCATCCGCCAGCCGGGGATAGACGTGAACGTACCAGGTGCCCGTGCCCGGTGCAGTGACTCGTGTCAGGTCGGCTTGTGTCGCTGCCGACACGGGAGCTGCAGAAGCTAAGGGTTGGTCATCGAGGACCACAGCATAACCCGATGGCTCACCGCTTAGACCCGGCTGCAACTCTAGCTCGACCGTGGCTTCGGCGGACGGGCTGAGCAGGGCGAAATTGTCCAGGTAATAGCTGGCGCCGGCATGATTGGCCCCGAAGCCGGCCCCCAGGTAGTCTCGCTCGTTGAGATTGCCGACGAACAGATCCTCAGCCGTGATATTGTCCAGCCGCCCCAGGGCTTGCTGCAGGTGGCCGAGCAGATCGAACTCAGCATGGTGCCACTTGCCGTCGGCCCGGACGCCTTCGATTCGGCCGAGCTGCCGGGCCTGAGGGGCACCTGAAGGCGGCCGCGTGAAGACAATCTCATATAAGTCGCCATCCGCTGTCAGATAGAGATTCACAGCGACATCGGGGTCCGCGCGGTAGTCAAACGACATCAGCCCCATCTGCGTGACCTCAAAGCTGTCAGCGTGGATTGCGGCGGCGAAAGTGCCGCCGGGGTGCGGATTGCTCAGTCGCAGGCAGTGACCCTTGCCGCCGGGACCGCCGGCGACTATGGCCAGTTCGGCAGCCTCGTCACCACCCCGGCGCTTCCATTGACCCAGCCCGTTTTCGAAATCGTTTTGGATCGCAGGATGCGACGGCGAGCCGATTATCACGTCTGGCGCCAGATTATGCTTAGGATTGGCCCCGTCCCCCGTGTGCGTTGGCAGTCTACCGCGAGGCAAGCGCTCTTCCTCGTAGTATATCTTAATCCGGGGGGTCAGGATGCCGTCGTCGTAGGTCCATATCGCCACATGTCCGCCGGTCACAGGCTCAGGGTCTTGCGCCTCGCAGACCAGCTTATTGTCCAAGAAAAGCTGAAGCCGGGAGCCGCTCAGAACAGCCCGGACTCCCCACCAGTAACGGTGGAACTTGTTATGGCCCGGATAGCCGTCTTCGAATATGGGAAAGAGCGCCTCCGGCGAGGTGGTGGCCGCCAGCACCTGCGTGCCTTTCATGATACGCGTGACGGTGTTCTTCTCCGCGCCGACCATAAAGGTATAGCCGCTGTCCAAGTCGGTGCCATCGCCGTGGATGGTGATGTGGATATCCCGGGGATTCTTGTACTTCGGCCGGGTGCGGGCGGGGATGTCGAAGCCCATCTGGAAGGCCGCATATAGCTCGACAACAATGTCACCGGCGAACTCGCGCTTGTTCCAGATCGCTGCCGGGCCATCTTTGCACCAGCCGCCGTACCAGGACCACTCCGGCTCACAGGTCCAGCGGATGGTTGACTCCCAGGTCCCGGCTCCCACTCGCCAATCCACCGGTGCGCTGCTAAAGGTATAGTCATAAAGATTCTTCGAGAGGATATCCACCCGCCCGGGCCTGACCCCCAGGCCCCCAGGCTCCAGTAGTATCCGCCCTCCTGCCGGGCCCGCCTGAACCTCTGCCGCCCCACCGGCCCACCCGGGTAGTAGTAACCCGCCAGCCGTCAGCAGGAGCCCGACTGCTATGCCTGCCAGACCCAACGCGCGCAGTATCCCTCTCGCGACCACGGCCATAAACCTACCCGCCTACAACGAGATGTAACTGTACTTAACGAATTCTAGAGCACGGGTGGGCGGGCGTCAAGTGTACCCCAGTGCCGCCCTCACTGCCGCCCTACCAGTCTTCCTCCACGGGCAGCCACTGGCCGTGTAAGTAGCTGTGGCCGAGCAGGTGCTCCTCGCGCTCTTCTGCGCTTGTCAGCAAGCGCTTGGCAATGGCCACCGCACTGCTGCCGCGATGCAGCGGGTCGGTGCCCGGGGCATCCGGGGGCATCTGCGCGAGCAGTGCCAGCGCCCAATCTACATCTACCTCGGCCGCGGCAGCGGCCAGGCTGGAGTACCTGCTTGCAGGAACCTTGTCCCAGCCGCCCGCATAGGTCAGCGCGGAATTGATGACCACCCGCGCCAGCTCTGGGTGGCTGAAGGCAAGTATCCTGGCCAACTGGAGGTCGTAGTGGAGACTGCTGCTGATGCTCCCGGAGGCGGTGTACCCAACGGAGCGCAGCGCGACCGCCCGGGCAGCCAGTTCCTGGTACTGATCATATCCCCGCCGTCGGGCCACACACGCCAGAGAGGCCAGCGCCTGCGCCGCGCGGTTGAGCCGCGATTCTGAGAACTCTGTGCTGGCCAGCAGCGCTTCGGCGGCCTGCGCAATGAGTTGCGGCACACGGGGCGGCGGCGCGACGGAGCTGAGCCGGCCCAGCGCCAGGGCCCGGTAGAAGTCGTCTTCGATTCCCTGCGCGACTTGCACGGCCCGCTCAAACTGGTCCTCGGGGAAGAAGGGCAAGATCGTGGCGATTGTCTTGGGTTGGGAGCGTCGGCTGATCCGTTCCCTGACGATGGTCAGAGCCTGGTCGGGATCGGTCTTGGCCAGGCGACGGGCAAAGTAGGTGAGCATCTGCTCGCGCTGATCCTGGTCTTGTATGAACTCCAGGAGTAGCAAGGCCTTTTCCAGGTCGCGCTCGGCGGTAGTCAGCGCGATTGTGGTGTACGCGAACTCGCGGACGTCAGCCCTCTCAACATTCGACACTTCTTGCTCAGCCTGAGCGATCAAGTCCAGCCCCGTCTCGTCGCCCAAATCCACCATCATCGCGCCAATGTACGCCCGAAAGGCGGACGCCTCCGTGGTGCTCCGGATCATAGCGCGCGCGGCCGTGAGGCATTTGAGTGCGAGCTGTGGGTGATCGCCCTGCAGCTTCTTTGCCTCTTCGACCAGCACTGACAGGGCGCGGGAGTGGTCGGGATGCCCTTTAATGAGCGCCACGGCTTGGTCGAAGTTCTCGACCAGTTGGGCTCGCCCGAGTTCCACTTTGACCCGGGCGACGTCATCGCCGCCCTCCGCCGCTGCCTGCAGCGCGCCCTTGGGGTCAATCGCAGCCAGCGTTTTCAACATCTCCATCCGGTTGTACTCTCTGCCCCCTTTGGTCTGGGCCAGTGCCTCGAGCAGTAGACTCCTGGCTATCTCCTGCGCGTTGTCTGGCGTACTCTGGGGAGGTGGCAGTGGCTCAACCAGGCCTGCGGGCCTCCTGGGCGTCAGGACTATCCGAAGGCCGAGCGTTCCAGTCTCGCTCCGGGCCGCCGTGAACTGGTGCTGCGGCGAGTCCACAAACAGATAAGTTGGCCCCCCGAGCAGGCCTTCGAGGCGGAATCGGCCCTGTGCATCGGTCCGGCTGACTGCCTTCCTGGACACATCGCCGGCCGCCGAGACGGAGACATTCGCTACGGGTCGGCCCGCCTCGTCGGTTACTTCGCCCCCGACGACGCCAGTGTACCGAATGATAACGACCGTGCCAAAGTCGTGAACCACGCCGGCCTGCGCCATCCATTTGTCCGTCTCAGCCGGGCTGGCCCCCGGAGCGCTGATCCGAAACCAGTATGTGGCGCCGGGCGCGAGCTGCTTTCCCCAGACCCGGCCATCTTCGTCCGGGCCATTGCAGGGGACAGTAGTGCCCGTCCGCCCCGCTTCCTGCCAAAGCCTGGCTAGAGCATCGCGGGCCGGGGTCTGCTTCTGGTCCACAATTCGGACCGTGACTCTCGTAGCTAGCCCCGCCTTCAGCACCAGGCACACAGGACCTTGGTCCTCGCCGACGCGTACCGACACGATTTCGCTAGCCAGATCCTCTTTCTCGGCACGCAGATCGTGGGTCTTCGCGGGCAGCTCTTCGAGTTCAACAAGCCCATGTTCGTCGGTTGCCGGTAGGCGCAGGTAATGGGTGAGCCGCACCTGAGCGCCTGGTACCGGGTTGTCCTGCTCGTCAACCACCAGCACCGTCACCGCGTAGCTGGGATGTAATTCGATGGCTCCCACGGCGGCGCCGCCCAGGGCGACGCTAACGATAAGCTCATCTTAATCTCCGCTCCAGCCACTGCTCAAGTAGCCTTCGGCGCCGTACACCCCGAGGTAAGTCTGCCCGGGCAGGCAGGGAATCTCAAACAGGCCCTCGGCATCGCTTGTGCCGCCGGAGGAGTAATCGTCTCGCCACTGATCGCACATAACCCTGCCGCCCGCGACGCCCTCGCCGGTATCAGCGGCGATTACCCGCCCCCAGACGGGGTAGGTCTTCTCCGCCGCCAGTTCGACCACTTTCTCCTCGCCGGGCCTGATGGCGATGTTGGACCTCCCCCGCACGTGATAGTCGGGCCCCGGTTGCCTGGTAATCCTCATATCATAGCGGCCTGGCGGCAGCTCTGGGAATAGGAAATTGCCCTCTGCGTCGGTGATAGTGTCGGCCTCCGCGGAGGTCTCTCCCCGCGGCGCTACGGTGTGAGCGCGAAGCCTAACCCCAGCGACCATCTGCGGTCTCTCGGCGCAAACGATCCGCCCGCGCAAGCTGCCGGCGGGTCTAAGGCACAGCGGCGAGATATCCGCCGAATGGTAGACCTGCACTTGCCCGTAGCCGTCCGCGGTCACGCCTAGCGTCGTCCGCGCGTCTTGAGGTATTGCCCCCAGCTCGAAGCGACCGGCATCATTCGTGCGCACTGCAAACTCTCGGCCGACCTCTTCGGGGATGGTGAAGCGGCGAAAGCCCGCCCTCGGCCAGTCGCCGAGCCGGCAGCGTCTCGCCGTCACTACCGCGCCGGCAAGGGGGTTGCCCGTCGGATCAACGATTTGGCCAGAAACTGTGCCGGGCTCGCCGAGTGCCAGGATGACCGGCTCCGCGGGGTCTTTGACTTCCCAGCCATCCACGGCCAGCCCGCTGAAATACGCATATACGTACCACTCCTCGTCTCTTGCCGCGGGGCCCGGGTCGTCCAGGGCGAACTGCCCGTTCTGGTCGGTTCCCCCTTGAGCGACCAGTGAGCTATCATCGTCCGGCCAGTATGACGAGCGATACAGCCATACCTGCGCGTCGGGTAGCGGCGCGCCGTCAGGCCCGGTGACGGTGCCGGTCAGCGTTACCGCAAAAGCCGCCGAGCCGGCAATACAGATGGCTACAAGCCAAGCCGCCAGATTGCGCATAATCGTCCTCTCACCAACGGTGTGGACGCTTGTATGTATAAACACCGGCAAGTGCCGGAAAGTTCCGCTTCCCGAACTGTAAAGTTGGGAATGCAAGCTGATACGGCGCCTTGCCAGCGCCGCCCGGCGTAATCATATTATGGTATGGCGCGCTCTCTTCGATGAGGCTCTATCCCTGGTGGCAGAGCTGTAGGCTTGCGGATACTTGCGCCGCACAATAACCGAAGGAAACCGAGCGACTCCAGGAACGTTCCGGAGTCTTGCCGGTGGGTAGCATAGCAAGGGGGGGCTCCGGAGGTTAGTGGCATCAGGTGGCAGCTAAGCACCAATCCACGCCTCCGGTATAATCTCCCAATAGACAGCATCTGCTTCGACATCGAAGCGCTGCATCAGCTCCACTACATCGCGGCAGAAAGTCCGCGGCGTCTTTCTGAAGCCGACGAAGCACAGCGCCCTGACCCGACCGAGTGCGTAGGGCTGGGCCCAGTCGGTGTGAGGGGTTTCCCGTTCCTTCCGTTCCTTCTCCGATTCCAGCCACTACTCGCCTGCGGCGGGCAAGCTCGCACGACGCGTGGTACCAGTTGTAATGAGATACTTTGGGCCTATGCAGCCCGGGGCTGGATCGTCTCGGGTACAGGTGGTCGGTAGCCAAGCTAACTGTGCGGTCTCGCCGTATTGTAGTGTCTTCGCCATCGCTCCACCAATATCTCTGCCTCCCGCAGCGTCTGAAAGATCTCCACATCGGGAGGAATCACCGCAGTAAACAGCAAATGCTACACGTAGCAACAAAGCATATGCGAAATCCCAGGTATAATGTGGTAGGCGCGAGCACGATTCGCGAGGCTTAAGCATGACCGCAAGCGAGCGGATGGAGTGCGCTTCCGCCACAGCAGCCGTTAAAGACGGATGAGGAGAAGCTTATGTCTGCTCAATATATCATAGGAATTGATATCGGCACCTCGGGATGTAAGTCGGTTCTTATCGATGCCGAGGGCACGGTGAGGGATTCTTCTCTACAGGAATACCCATTGCTCACTCCGCGACCGGGCTGGGCAGAACAACACCCCGCGCAGTGGTGGGAAGCTGTCCAGACCGGTCTGCGACAATTGCTACAGAAGACCGGCGTCTCTGGCAATGCTATCAAAGGCGTTGGGCTAAGTGGCCAGATGCACGGTCTAGTGGCTTTGGACAAAGATGGCCAGGTTCTTCGACCAGCCATCCTGTGGAACGATCAGAGGACCATGTCCCAATGCCAACGCATTCATGAGGTGGTTGGTGGCATTCCCAGACTTCTGGAGTTGACCAATAACCAAATGCTGCCGGGCTACACTGGGGGAAAGATTCTGTGGCTGCGCGAGCAGGAGCCTGAACTCTACGAGAGGACGCGGGTCTTTCTTAATCCGAAGGACTACATTCGCTACTGCCTGACTGGCGAGCTTGCCACAGAGGTTTCAGACGCCTCAGGAACTGGCTTATTCGACGTCCGGCAGCGCCATTGGAGTCGTCAGCTTCTGAACTTGCTCGATATACCCGAAGAACGCCTGC
>CAYNMY010000070.1:0-8287 GCA_964398275.1 uncultured Armatimonadia bacterium
CCGACCAACCGAGGCACGCCGGTAAGCCACCTGTGGGACTGCCCGCGACCCGACCTCCCCAGGCCCGCCGCCGGCGTCCCGGTTCTGGCGAACGCCGAGCACCACGAAATCTATCACGCTACCGAGGAGACGGGGCGATACAATCACCATCCGGCGGGCATCTGGCACGAGGGACACTTCGGCGCGATGTGGAGCGACCATCCCGACGGCGAGGACGGCCCCGGCCAGCGCATCTACTGGTCCACCTCGCCCGACGCTGCGACCTGGGCGTACTGGCAGGAGCTATTTCCTTCGCCGGTGCCACCCCAGGAGCGGACGACTATGGGCATAGCGTTCACCGCGATCAAGTTCCTGGCAGACCAGGGCCGGCTCTTCGCGATCGCAGGCCTGCACAAGAACATCGGCTGGGACAACATCGCGCGCACTGAGCGCCAGGAGCACCGTGATGCCGACCACCGTCATCGCGCGCGGCGCGGCTACAGCCCGGTGGCCCGTGAAATCAGGCCGGACGGGGGGCTGGGCCCGATCTTCGCCCTCTGGGATAACCTGCCCGAGCCAGGCGAGCTGCAGGTCGAAGTGCTCCAGCCAGATGACCCGGCTATCGTCCAGACTGCGCGGGGTGTTGCCGAGGAGTATAGCCAGCCGGCGAACATGCCCCCGTGGAACTTCGACGGCGCTCTGAATGAGCCGGGCAGCGTTGATCCCATCCACCCCTGCGAGCCGACGGTCTACCCCGCGCCCGACGGTAATCTGGTGATGCTGCTGCGCGACGATACCTACAGCCATCGCCTGTACGTGAGCATCTCTACCGACGACGGCCAAACCTGGCCTGATGCGGTGCCCACCGACATTCCCGACTCGCCCAGCAAGTCAACGACGGTGACGCTGGACGACGGCACGATCCTGCTGATCGGCAACCAGACCGCGCCCGAGCTTGACAGCGCGGACGACGAGGTGAAACACTACGAACGTAATCCCCTGACAGTGGCAGTCAGCCGCGACGGCTATCTGTTCACGGAGGTCTATGCCTTGCGTGCCGGCTCCGCTACGCCGCACATTGAGGACGTTCTGGACTCTGAGCCGGGCCTCGCCTACCCCACCGCGATTGTCCACGAAGACAAGCTGTATGTGATATACTCAGCCAACAAGGGGGGTATCCGGGATATCTGGGTGAGCTGGGTAGCGCTATCCGATATTGTGTCCTGGTAGCCGTACTCGCGCTGCACACCGCGGAAGCTAATTACTTTTTAGGCGGTCTTATTCACCGGGCGGGTACTCGTGGCAGAGCAGGCGCAGGGGCGGCCCGTCTTCCTCGATAGCGGGAAACCGCTCGCAACTCTCCAGGAAGTAGTTGTCGGTCCGGTCATCGCAGACGCTGGAGACCTCACCGCTCATCGAGGGGCCGGTGCCCTCCTCGCCCCAGAACTGGTGGATAGTGCGCGGCGGCAGGCAGATGCTGTCCCCCGACTTAAGGCGCACAGTCTCACCCGGAGCAACTTCGCGCCGTAGGCCACTGACGGAGATAAAGAATTCCTCGTCGCTGGGCCGGTTGTCCGGCCCAGCTTGCCAGAGAGCAATCAGAATATTGCCCCCACCCCGATTGATGATGTCCTCCATCTTGGATCTGTGGAAATGGAGCGGAGCACGTTGCCCTTCCGGATTGTAGATAATCTTCTCCGCATAGACCTTAGGGTAGTGCAGATTATCATGGAGCCCATTACGCAGCGTGAACAGAGTACGCCCGATGCAAGCGAAAGCCCCGGTGCCAAAGTCGGTGACATCCCAGCCGAGCATGCAATCGCGGATCTCATCGGCCTCCGATCCGGTTGTCTCCCAGTCTTCCGGTGTCCACAGAGCAAACTCCGGCAACGCAAAATCCCTCCCATCGAAGAACTGGGCAGCTTCTTCAATTGCCTGGTTTATCTCAGAACGCTTCATTCTGCTGCTCCCTTGTAGATGTTGACTGGCTGGTCCTCAGCGAATCGCATCATATCAGCGGCTGTTGCACCTGTCAAGGAGACGGCCCGACGAGGCTATCGCCTCGTCCGGGCGATTACCGGGATTTCTACCTGCAGGAGTGAGCTGGTGGCGCTGATTCGGTCACTGGCGGAACGCAAAGACCGGGCGATTCTGAAGTCGAGCCAGCTCTGCGCAGGAAGACACCGCCCCGATGTCGAAAGTACGATGCCGGAGGTAAACCAATGAAGTCCGGCAGGCTGGTGACGATTCCGCTGCTCACTAGCCCTGGGTTGCTGGCAGTAGCGCCAGTCTACCTGGTGCCCGCTGAATGATTGAGTTCAACCGCAAGTATGGCTCAGCTATGCGGCAAGCATACGCCGCGACTTCTTGTCGGTAATCTGAGAAGGGAGAAATCGTTATGACTGACCTCGACCTGGCCCGCCGCAAGAACTTCTGCGCCAAACGGGAAAGCAGCTACGACCGCTCCGGGGATAACGCCGATCGCATCTGCTTCGATGGCGGTGAGACTAAGACCATCGCCGAGCTCGACGGCCCCGGTGCAATAACCCACATCTGGTTCACCATCGCCTGCGAGGACGACCTGCATTACCTGCGTAAGCTGCTACTGCGAGTCTACTGGGACGGTGCCGAACGCCCGGGCATTGAAAGCCCGGTGGGCGACTTCTTCAACGTCGGGCACAGCTTCAGCGCTACCCACTCCTGTGCAGCCTTCAGTACCAGCACCGCCGACCAACGCCTCGGCGGTCGCATGGCGATGAACTGCTGGCTGCCGATGCCCTTCCGCGAGCAGGCCCGTGTGGAGATCGCCAACGAGTCTGAGGCTGATGTGCGCGCGTTTTACTACTATGTGGACTATCAGCAGCAGGACGCGCTGGACGACGACATCTTCTACCTCCACGCCCAGTGGAAGCGGGAGAATCCCTGCGACGGCTGGACGGGGCCGGGCAGCATCTGGCAGTCGCCGGCCTGGGGCAAGCGCAGCGCCGGTCCCGAGGGCAAGAACCTTGACGGCAAGGGCAACTACGTGGTGCTGGATGCCGAGGGCGAAGGCCATTTTATCGGCTGCAACCTCTCCGTCTACAACCACTACCGCGGCTGGTGGGGCGAAGGCGATGATATGTTCTTCGTGGACGGCCAGCAGTTCCCGCCCGACCTGCACGGTACGGGCACCGAAGACTACTTCGGCCACGCCTGGGGGATGCAGAACAACCAGGCCCTCTACCACGGCGTTAGCCTCTGGGAGCCGCACAATCCCAGTGGGCCGGGTGATGCCGCTGACTGGGTTGGCTTCTGGACTATGTACCGCCTGCACCTGCTGGACCCGGTGCCGTTCACGAAGTCGCTGGTGGTGAGCATCGAGCATGGCCACGCCAACAACCGCAGCGACGACTGGTCCAGCGTGGCCTACTGGTATCAGAGCACGCCCGAGCACAAACAGTACGCCGCAATGCCACCGGCCGACGAGCGCGCGGCGAACCGGGTCTGAAAGCGCGGGGCGCCTTGGGGGAGGAATGGGCTACCGCAGGGCGAAGTTCACAACTGAGCACGCTGGGAGAGACAGCAACGACCAGCTCAGACAACGTCAAGGAGGTTTGCACCATGCGAAGATGGTTACTACTGATGGCCACGATTCTAGTTCTAGCCGCACTGCCGGCAGCCGCCGACTTCCCGGTCCTCGACGGTGATCGCCAGGCGACGATTGTCTACAACCCGGAGGCAGCAGGATACGAAGCACAAGCTTACAAGGAACTGGCCGAATACCTCAAGAAGTCCACGGGGCGAGAATTCGTCGCCGTTGCCGAGAGCGACTTCTCACCCGCAACGGGCAAATTTCCCCTCTATGTAGGAAGCTGCCAGATCGCCCAGCAAGTGCTGGGGGAAGAGCTGGCCAACGTTGACCGCGACGGCTTTATGATCGTTATCGAGGAAAACCGCGCGTTTCTGGCCGGACCGCGTGAGCACTCGACCTACTGGGCGGTCTGCCAGTTTCTGGAGGATTATGTCGGGGTGCGCTGGCTGATTCCCGGCTCCTTGGGCGAAGATATTCTGCCTCAGGAGCGGATTGTCATCAAACCGGTGCGGCGCACCGAGCAGCCGGTCATCCTCTCGCGCCAGTGGAGCGGGGCGACCTACGCGCCCGGTGGGGGCCTGTGGTCGCTGCGGATGCGTACGCACGGGCGTTATCAGTTCCACCACAACCTCCACAAGATCTTCGACCCCGACAGGTTCTATGACGAGCACCCCGAGTATTTTGCGATGCGCGGCGGCAAGCGGGCCCGCTACCCGCGCAAGAGCGGCTCGATCTGGCCGTGTATGACCAACCAAGAGGCGGCTCATGCTGCCGTTGATGTCGCCGAGGAGTATTGGGCCGAGCACCCTGACATCGAATCGTACTCTTTCGGCCCGGCTGACGGCAAAGCCTTCTGCCAGTGCCCTAACTGCGAGGCAATGGTCGAGCCGGACAAGAAGTTCGGCGGCTATCCTATGCAGTTCTCGCAGCTGTACTGGTCATGGATGAACGAGGTAGCCAAGGCAGCAGAGCAGAGCTACCCGGACAAGCTGATTGGCGGCCTGGCATACAGCGTTTACGCCGCGCCGCCGGATGAAAGCACCGTCTTGGACCGCAGCATCCTGCCGTATATCACCTTCACTATCGCCGACACTTACGAGCCACAGATGCGCCGAGCCGCCAGCGAGCTAATCGAAGCGTGGGGCAGCCGCGTTGATCAGATCGCCCAGTATGATTACGCTTACGGCATGGGCAATGTCTTCCCACGCATCTACACTCACCTCATCCAGGAGACCATGCAGCATGCCGTCAAGCACAACCTCAAGGGCGTCTACGCGGAGGTCTACCCCAACTGGGGGCTGGACGGGCCGCGCTTGTACCTGACCGCGCGAATCTGGTGGAACCCGGACGTGGACGTAGACGCCCTCTTCGACGACTGGAACGAGCGAATGTTCCGCGAGGCCGCCGCACCGATGGAAAGGTATTTCCGCCGCTGCGAAGAGGCGTGGACCCAGCCGCGGCAGCAGGGCTGGTCCACCGACTTCGCCATCTTTATGCGGACGCCATGGCTGGAAGTCTATACTCCAGAGATAATGGAGGAGTTGACCGGCTACCTGGACGAGGCGGCGAAGCTAGCCCAGAGCGATCTGGTGAAAGAGCGCCTCCACTTCTTCCGCAAAACCTGGGACCTGGGCGTAGTCTTCGCCCAGGCCCACCGGGTCGGCGGCACGGAGCTGATTGAACTAATGGCACAGGACGCCCCCCTCGAGCAGGTCGCCGCGGCCCTGCGTGAGACGCCCAGGATAGCCAAGCGCGAAGAGTTGGAGAAGGAGGTGCGCGAGCGTGTGGGCGACGACAGGATCGCTTTCTTCCCTGTCGTGGATGTGAAGGCCACATGGCTGCCGGTGCCCGGGCGTGACATCGCCAAAGTATACCAGTGGTGCGTGGATCGCATAACACCCATGGCTATTGACAAGGCGCAAAGGATCGGGCTGTTTCATACCTCGGCGATACGGCGCGCGGTGGAGCGGCGCATTATCAACATTTTCGGTGGCGGCGGCCCCGAGGCGTATCAGGGCAAGACAGAAGGTATCCGCCGCATGGCCACGCGGGTGTTGGCTCTGCCCCGGTGGACGGGGACTGGCAAGAAGTACGGGATTGTCATTGATGGGATTCTGGGTGACCGGGCGTGGCGCCCTCACAAAGAGCTAGCGTTCACGGATTTTTCCGTCCGGGGCAGTTGCGAGCCAGCCAAGTACCGGACCGAGGCTGAGGCAGTCTATGACGACCAGAATCTGTATCTGGCGGTGTGGTGCTACCAGGATACCAGCAAGCTGGTGACCACGGCGAAGGCCGAGAACCGCGACGGCGACGCCTGGCGGGACGATTGCGTGGAGATCTTCATCCGCTCCGCGCGACACCCGCAGACCTGGGGGCAGATCGTTATCAACGCCGACGGCGCTCTCTTTGACCAGTGGCACGATGGCAAACACGAGGGTTATGGCGGCTCGGTCGCCTACAACTTCGACTGCGAATGGGAACGCGGGCGTACCCCGGACTACTGGCGCTTCGAGCTGCGCGTGCCGCTGGCCGAGCTTATGATTCCCCCGGAGCCCGGCGAGATCCTGCGGATGAATATTATACGCAACGTGGTCGGCGGCGAACCCGAAGTCTCGTCCTGGTATCCCCAGCCGACCGGCGGCGCCCACGCCGCGCTCTACAACCAGGGCTGGGTGATTCTCAAGTAACCGCTTCTCGCCCTTGCTACCCAAAGGAGGAGGCCGTACCATGCGAACATGGTTACTACTGATTGCCACGATTCTGGTTCTAGAGGGACTGCCGGCAGCCGCCGACTTCCCGGTCCTGGACGGTGACCGCCAGGCGACGATTGTCTCGACCGCCGAGCCGGTGGGCTACGATGCATCTGCGGCCACTGATCTGGCCGCCTACCTGAAGGTGTCAACCGGCCGGGAATTCACCGTCGTCAGCGAGGACGAATTCCAGCCCGGCGACGGTAGCTTCCCGATATACGTGGGAATCTGCCAGGTTACCCGCGAAGTGCTGGGGGCCGAACTGGCCGAAGTTGACCGCGACGGCTTTATGATCATCGTGGAGCCCCAGCGCGTCTTCCTGACCGGCCCGGGCAACTATTCCGCCTTCTCTGCGACTTGTCGGTTCCTGGAGGATTACGCCGGGGTGCGCTGGCTCATTCCCGGTCCTCTGGGTGAGGAGGTCCCCTCCCACGACCGGATCGTCGTAAGCCCGGTGCACCGGGTCGAGGAGCCGCTGATTCTTTCCCGGTACTGGAGCGGCGACAAGCACGCCCGGGTTCCCGAAGGGCAGACCGAAATCAGCACAGTTGACTCGCTTAAGATCGGCCGCACCTGGGCGCGGCGCCAGGGCATTATGCCCCGGCACAGCTTCCACCATAACCTGGCCAGCGTCTTTAACCCCGACAGGTTCTACGACGACCACCCCGAGTATTTACGCGCTGCGCGACGGCAAGCGCACCCGCCACGAGCCGGGCTCCTCCCAAATCTTTCCCGACTGGACAGAACCGGGTACAGTCACCGCGGCTGCGCAGGTGGTGCGGGAGGCCTTCGACGCAGACCCCAAGCTGGAGAGCTTCTCGCTCGGGCCGGAAGATTATTTCAAGCCCTGCCAGTGTGAGCGGTGCGAGGCGATGGTGCTGCCCGATAAGAACTGGGGCGGGTACCAGTCTGACTACTCCGACCTGTACTACTCGTGGGCATCGAAGGTCGCCGAGGAGGTCGGCAAGACCCACCCCGACAAGCTGCTGGGAATGCTGGCGTACGCCCGCTATATCGCGCCCCCCGAAGAGAGCATCAAGCTGGACCGGAGCCTCATGCCCTATATGACCTTCTGCCCCGCGCATACCAACTCGCCCGAGTACAAGCAGTGGGCGCGAAAGCTGGTGGAGGAGTGGGGCAGGCGCGTGGACCAGACCGGGCTGTATGACTACGCTTATGGCTCCGGTTTCATACTGCCTCATATCTACACCCACCGGGTCCAGGAGACGGTGCAGCACGGATACGAGCACGGCGTGCGTGGCGTCTACGCCGAGGTCTATCCCAACTGGGGCCTGGACGGGCCGAAACTGTACCTGATGGCGCGGATCTGGTGGAATCCGTACTGCGATGTGGATGCGCTCTTCGACGACTGGAACGAGAGTATGTTCCACGAAGCCGCCGAACCGATGAAGAAGTACTTCACCCGCTGCGAGGAAGTGGAAGATGTAGGTGCGGAAAGCTCCCAGGGGTTCTGGATCTTCGACCACTATCGCGGACGCCAGCTTAGAACCTACACGCCCGCAGTCATCGAAGAGCTCACTGGCTATCTGGACGAAGCGGCTCGCCTGGCGCAGGACGAGCTGATCAGACAGCGCGTCCACTTCTTCCGCAAGACATGGGACGTCGGCGTGATCTTCGCCAACGCCTATTGGTCCGGCGAAGGGGTGCGCGCGCTCATCGAGCAGGATGCGCCGCGCGAAGAGATTGCCGCGGCAATGCGCAATATGCCCCAGCCGATGGCGCTGGAGGACTTCCAGAAGCTGGTAGAGGAGCGGCTGGGCGATGACAGCATCGCGTTTTGGCCGAACTACGTGCTGAGGAAGATACCAGTGCCTGTAAGCGGGGGGGCGACCGGCGCTTATGAAACACTGGGGGAGCGGCTGATAAGGGACACGGTTGCCGAGGCCCGGGAACTGGGGCTGACCCAGGGCTCAGCAGTCCGCCGCGCTATCGAACGACGCCGTGAGCAGGCGTTCGGCGCCAGGGG
>CAYNMY010000071.1:0-8224 GCA_964398275.1 uncultured Armatimonadia bacterium
GCTTATTGCCGCCGGTAATCGGATGGCGCCGGTCCTGGCCCGGGCGCTGCAGCGCCGACGCCGGTGGCTACGGCTGGCCGTGGCGGCGAGCGTACTGGTGGTGGGTGTATTCCTGGGGGTGGGCACGGGCCTGTACGTTCGCGAACTTAGCCTGCACAGCCCGCAGTTGCAATTTGAGACGCTGCAGCAGCGAATTCTTCAGGGGGAGCTGCAGGCGGTGATGCGGGAGGGTTATTTGAGCCTGATAGATGCCGAGGGCGGGCAAGCGGTGCAGGCCGAGGCTTATCAGCGCGTCGGGCTGGTGCTCGAGGAGATTACTAGCGCTCGCAGTTTGCAGGAAACCGACCGCTTGCGGTTTGTGAGGGAACGGATAGTTGCCCAGAGGCTAATCGAAATAGTGCACTCTGCGGCAACCGAGAGCAGCGGGAAGCAACGCAAACAGTTGATGCTGGTAGCCCTGGCGCTTGAGGAGGCAGCTAACCTGTGACCTTCTCCCGCTCGGGCAAGTCGGTGGTGGTTGGGGTTGTGGCAGTCAGCATAGTACTGGCCACGGCGGGCTGTTCCACCAAGCCGCAGAGATTCTATCGCCGGGCCGAGGCATTCTTCGCGCAGGGCCAGTACGAGCTAGCAGCGCGGGAATACGCCCGCATCGTGCAGCAATGGCCGCGTGATCCGCTGGCCGATGATGCCCTGTACAAGCTGGCGTACCTGTACCGGGAGGAGCTGGATAATCCGTCGGGGGCCCTCAAGTACTACCGCCGCCTGGCAGACGAGTATGCGAAGAGCAATTACGTGGATGATGCCCTGCTCTGGATAGTCTATTTGCAGCGGCAGCACGTGCGGAAGCCAGAAATGTGCGCCTTGACCTGCCAGGAAATAGACGAGCGCTTCCCTGATGACCAGGACCTGCGGGGCCGGGCGCACCTGGAGGTGGCGGGCGCTTATATGGACGCTGGTCGGCTGACGGAGGCGGGGGAGCGTTGTGCCCAGATTAGCGCGCAATTCAGTGGTCGCCCCAATATTGCCGGCGAGGCCCTGCTCATGCTGGCGAACATCACGCGGAAGACTGCTGATGACCCCCAGGAGAGCCTGAAGCTGTACGAGCGAGTAGTTGACGAATACCCTGATACCCGGGCGGCGGTCAGCGCTCGTCAGATTCTTGGCTTGGCCTACTACGACGAAAAGACCGAAGCCGATAAGGCGCGGTTGGCGGAGCAGCATAAACAGGCCCGGGTCTTGCGGGACGTCCCTCCGATCGAAGAATACCCCGGCGAGCCGGCGATGGAGCTGCTGTCGGCTATGACCTCGATGCTGCGCAAAGAAGGTGTGTCAGTCTCACTGGAGGTGGTCGAGGTCATCGCCGGCCTGCCGTTCTCCTTCAGCTTTGCGCTGGACGGTGCCGAATCGGTGCAGGCCTTCTACCGCAATCCCGCGGCGGCCGTGGCCCAGCAGATGGGATTCGGGTACAATCTGTGGACCTCCGCCGGTGGCGCGAATGTGCTGGAGACGGCTACCGGCTGTCTTATGAAGGATCACCCGCTGCTGATCACCTACGGCCGCGCCGACGCCCGGTGGTGCCTGATTACCGGTCATCGCCCGGCGGAGAAAGAACTGTACTTGCTCCGCCCCGGAGCCGGGCACGCTGTGAAGCTGTCGCCGGAGGAGTTTGTCCGCGTCTGGCAGGCCAGCAAGGTGCCCGCCTTGTGGCCGCAGGGCGGTGTCTCGGGCTTGCAGTTTGCGGTTACCGAACGTCAGGCCCAGCCCGATCTGGCAGCTACGATCAGGTCGGTGGTGGTGCAGGCCAGCCTGGCCTGGGACCAGACCGAGTTGATGAAACAGCCGGCCGGCGCGGCTGCCCACCGCGCGCTGCTCGACGCTCTGACCCAGGCGGCACAGGCCGAGGACCCTGCGCTACGCGAGCAGATCAAGGCGTGGGCGGGCCGGGCGATACCGCTGGTTATTCGTACCCGCCAGGCTGCTGCCCGCTTCTTCGCTGACCCGGGACAGGAACTTCCCCAGCCGGATCGGGCGGCTCTGGTGGTCGCGGGCACTCGCTATGAGCAGATTGCCGAGCGCTGGGAGGGCCTGGCTCAGTTGATTGCGCAGGCCGCGGTGCAAGCTGGCGAAGAGGCTATTGAGCTGTTACCTGAAGATCGTGTGAATGCGTGGCACCAGGCAGTCGAGACGGCCCAGGAGATTGCCGATCTGGAGGGCGAGAGCCTCGACTGGCTGGCCTCCTCACTGTCTGAATAGAGTCCAGGATTATGCTACTGTCGCGTGACGCTCGTCGCAAATTGGCTGCTTTGCACGGTGGATCCGAGCATGCGCAGCGCGAAAGGGCCGCTCATACCGCCGAGGATTCGTCCGAGGAGAGCGTGGTGGCGACGGTGGTGGCTCCCAATCCCGAGATGCCCGCGGGCCAGGTGGTGCAGCACAGCCTGGGCAGTTACCTGAGCATCCGCGTGACGCCCGCCGATATCGGTGCGTGGGCTGAGGAAGTTGCCGGGCGGGTATTCACCGAATTGGCCCGCACCGCCGCGTTGCCAATCGAGGCCCCCCACCAGGTGGCTTTCCTCGACCTGGAGACGACGGGGCTGTCATCAACGCCGGTCTTCCTCATCGGCCTGCTACACGTCGGCGGGCAAGGCCCACACGTGCATCAACTGCTCGCCCGCGACTATTCAGAGGAGGAGGCGGCGCTGGCGGCTGGGCTGGATTTGCTATCCGGGGCGAAGGTCCTGGTCAGCTTTAATGGGCGCTCGTTCGACGTCCCCTTTCTGCGCGATCGCACTCGTTATCATCGTATGGAGTGGACCGTTGCGCCGGAGCGACACGTGGACGTGCTATGGGTAGCGCGCCGCCAGCGGGACCTACAGGTTCCCAATCATCGTCTACTCACGCTGGAGAGCCGTGTTTGCGGACGGTATCGGGCTGGCGACATCCCCGGCGAACTCATTCCGGCGGCATATCATCGCTTCGTGGACACGGGTGAGACCGACGAGATGGCGTTGATTCTTCAGCACAATCAGATTGACCTGCTCACCACTGCTGAGTTGGCGGCGCAGTGGCCCGAAGGTATCGCGCCGTCCCGCTCAACAAGGTGACCGGCCCCGGCATGGCGAAATGATATGGGTCTAGCGCAATGGCGCCGGGGAAATTGCGTCAGAACCTGTAGGAGGGCAAGGAACGCTGCGTGGCTGAGTTGACTCCCAGGGAGGTATTTCGATGAAAGTTGCGCTTGTGGGTGTAAGCCACTGGCATGTTGGCATATACTATCTGCCGGGGCTCCGGAAGCTCGGCGCCGAGATCCTGGCGATCAGCGACCCTTCTGACGACGCGCTGGCCAAGATTGGCGCCGAGGTATCGGCCAACCGCTACCACGACTACCGCGATCTGCTCGACGCCGAAGACGTGGATTTGGTGATGGCCCACGCCCCGCACGACGAAATGACCGAACTCGCCGGGGAACTTGTCGCCCGCCGCCAGCCGTTTCATATGGAAAAGCCGATGGGCATAGACTGGCGTGCTTTGGCTGCGGTTGCGGCGCAAGCAGAGTCCGAAGGGGTCTTCACCAGCGTGGCGTTGGTCAGCCGATATCTGGGCGTGGTCGAGCAGCTCTTGGCGCTGAGGCAGGCAGGAAAGCTGGGCCAGGTCAAACATTACTACTACAGGCTGCTGGCCGGCGCACCGCACCGCTATGTGGAGTGGGGCTGTGGGTGGATGCTCGATCCGGCCCGGGCCGGGGGCGGCGCAATGTATAATTTCGGCCCGCATCTGTTCGACACGTTTATGTATCTGACCGGCGAATCTATTGTCGAGATCAGTGCGCATTTCATTCGTGGCATTCACAATCTGGACATCGAAGATATGATCAGCGTTACTATGCTCGGCGAGCGCGGGGCGATTGGCGTCGGCGAGGCCGGCTATGTTATGCCGGAGGGGTACGAGCGTTATTTCTCGGTCACTACTGACACACTTCACGTCGGCGGGGACGTGGGGGCCGGCACGGTGCTATTCCGCGACGGCACGCAGCTTGCCTTCGATGGCCTCAGCGGCGATGATAGCTACTTCCAGTATATTGCTGACTTGCTGAGCTGTGTGGAGACAGGTGCTGCTCCCCGCGCGACGATACAGGACATGGCCGCAACGCTTCGGGTAATGAACGCTGCGGACGAATCAGCCCGTACCGGCCAGCCGGCAGTGCTGGACTGGTCCGACAACTGAAGAAGGTAGGCAGATGGGAAAGCGAATCATCTTAGTAGCTCTACTAGTAGGTGTACTGACCGCCGGCGCGGCTGCTGGGCCCATTCTGGACCCCGCTCATATCCGCGAGAAGACGCTGGACAACGGCTTGCGGGTAGTAGTGAAGTCCGAGCGCCAGTGGCCGGTCGCGGCGCTGGGCCTGGTCATCAGAGCCGGCTCGGGCTACGAGACTGTCAACAACTGCGGTGTGGCCCACATGGTCGAGCACTTGCTGTTCGAGGAACGCAGGAGCAAAGAGGGCCTGGGGCCGTGGGTCGAGAATATGGGCGGCTACATCAGCGGTATGGTCACGCGTGATTTCACCCAGGTAACCGTGGCGACCTCCTCAGGACAGCTTAACCAGATGCTTCCCAAACTCGCTGAGAGCGTTTTCGCGGCACAGTTCACTCCCGAGGCCGTGGCCCACCAACAGCATATCATCCTGCGAGAGATGGCCGATCGGTTAAGCTCAACCAGTGAGGTGATTACTTTCTTCACCTGGGAGTTGGCCTACGCTCAACATCCCTATGGCCGGCCCATCCCCGGTCGCCCTGACCAGGTGGAAGAACTCGACGTCCACAAGGTCCGCGCGTTTTACAACCAGTTCTATCGGCCCGACAATGTCGCACTAATTGCCGTAGGCGATGTGGACGCCGACAGGTTCTTCGCGGAGGCCGAACAGGCTTTCGGCGGCTACCGCAATCCCGAGGCAGCGCTGCCCGAAGTCCCGCCCGAGCCGGCGCAGACTGAGGTCCGCACGCGCATTGAGCAGATGGGGAAATCAATCACGATGCTCCAGTTCGCCTGGCACGCACCGGGCATTGCCAACAAGCGCGAGGTCTGCGCGACGGACCTCATTTATATGATAATGGACGACGAGCTCAACCAGATGGCGCAGTCGCCGGAGGGCGACAAGAAGCTCCTGGCCGGTGCGGTCGTGGGCTTTCTCACCCAGCGTTGGCCGGGACTGTTTATTATAAGCGCGGTGACCGAGCCGGCGCAGGAGTTGGACCTGCGCCGGGCGGTGCTGGCTAAGATTGACGAGCTTCGTACCACTCCGGTGAGTGCGGAGGTGCTGGAGGCTACCAAGCAACGCCTCTACGCCCAGTATGCCTTCAGCAACGAAGCGTATACTGACCAGGTCGAGTCAATGTGCTTCTACGAGGCAATTGACAGTTACCAGTTCGCGGTTGACTATATTGATCTGATTAACCAGATTACTGCTGAGGATGTCCAGAAGACAGCCGCGAAGTACCTGGGAGTGGGCAACTATAACCTGGTGATTCTCCGGCCCCCGTCCCCGAGCGAAGCCCAGCGGGAGGTGTGGCTGCGATGACGCGCAGCGTTCCCGCAGGCTATCTGCTGGTGCTTGCCGTGCTGCTGAGTGTGGCAGCTAGCGCCGCGGCGCCGGTCACGCAGACCGTACTGGACAACGGTTTAGCTGTAGTGGTGTGCCCTCATCCGGCCTCCGAGGTGGCCGGGGTTTTCCTGGGTTTTCGCGTCGAGGCTGAGCTTGACGAGCCCGGTGGTATTCGTGCGCTCATCCACGAACACAACCGCGCCCGCGTCGAGAAGCTGCTCGAGGGTGATGAAACGTTCGCACCGCTGAAGCGGGCGGTTGACGAGGGCAGCCCGATGAAGTGGCGTGTCGAGTGGGACTACCTGCATATGCAGGCGAGGTGTGCCTCGCCGCAGCTCGGACAGTTGCTCAAGCTCCTACGAGTCGGCGTCTTCTCCGCGCAGATTGAGCCGGAGCTTCTCGACCACGGCCGCAAGCGTCTGGCGCAAGAGTATGACAGTATGCCCCAGCGGGCTGCCGAGCAGACCTATTACCTGTTCCGCGAAGCGATGTTGGGGGAGGTCGCGGCGTCCCGCCCGGTCTTTGGGACCCCGGAGTCAACCGCAGGAATCACGCCGGAGCAGGCGAGTGCCTTCGCCGAGAAGTACCTCCAGGCGAGCAATGCCACGATAGTCGTGGTAGCGCCGCTGCCGAGTGATGAGATAGTGGCGTTGGTGCGAGATGCGCTCGGTTCACTGGCGCCGGGCCAAGCTGCCCCTCAGGAGCGGCTGGTCGTGGAGCCAGGCGACCGGGCGCGTGTAGATGGCAATCCTCTGACCGGCCTGGCGACGATAGTTGTGGGCGTGCCGCTCCCCGCGTCGGGGGACGAGGGCTTTGTGGTGGGCCAGCTCCTGTATCACATTCTGGCCGGGAAGCAGGGCCGGCTGGTGCGCGACCGGGGCCTGCTCTACAGCCTGGCGCTGAACCTACCCTTCCGGCTGCTCGCCGAGCGCACGCCGGTCAGCGTACTGCCGGTGGTGATGAGCCGGCAGCCTCACCTGGCCATTTATGCCGAGTGCGACCCCAACGCCGTGGAAAACGCCCACCAGGCGCTGCTGCGCCACATCCACTCCCTGCGCGAGGGCGCCATCCGTCCCGAGGAGCTGGAGCGCGCCAAGCTCAACCTGATCAACGCCGAGGCCCGGATTATGCTCGCACCCGGCTCGCTGGCCGAGCATCTGGGCCAGATTGCAGTCCTGGGTGGCGACCCGGCCAGCTTCGATCAGGGGGCCGCGACGGTCCAGAAGATTACCAAAGAAGACATCATCGCCACCGGCGAGGCCTACTTCCAGAATCACTACATTGGCGTGCAAATGCCCCAACGAGAGACTGGGCAATAGCGCTGGCAATTCACCTCGAGGAGAGATAGCTTATGATTGATGGGGTGGTTATCAAGCCGCTGCGTGCCATTCCCGATGACCGCGGTTATCTGATGGAGATTCTGCGCGACGATGACGAGTTGTTCCAGCAGTTCGGCCAGGTCTACATCACTACCTGCTACCCCGGCGTAGTCAAGGCCTGGCACGCCCATCGCCGCCAGTACGACCACGTGTGCTGTCTGCGGGGCACGGCCAAGCTGGGGCTGTACGATGATCGCGAAGGTTCGCCCACTCGCGGGCAGAGCGATGCCATCATCCTCGGCCTGGTCAACCCGCTGCTGGTGCAGATCCCGCCGCTGGTCTGGCACGGTTTCACCACGGTCGGCGGGGAGATGATCCTGATGCTCAACATCCCCACCGAACACTATGTACATGATGATCCCGACGAACTGCGCCGCGACCCCTTTGATCCTGATATCCCCTTCGAGTGGCACACCCAGGGAGGATAGCAGTGACCGGACAGGAGCGATTTCTCACTGCGCTGCGCCGCGAGCAGCCCGATAGGGTTCCGGTCTGGGAGCTTATTGTCAACCGCCCCGTCATCGAGGCGCTCTACGGTGATATCAGCTATCTGGACTTCGCGGAGATCGAAGACCACGACGGCGTCACCATCTTCGAAGATTGGCGGCCCACCGCGCAGATCAGCGAGGATACTGTCCGTGATGAATGGGGCATTGTCTGGCGTACCGCGGTCTCCGACATTCCCTACGTAGTCGAGCACCCCCTCCAGAGCGAAGCTGACCTGGCGAGCTACACCCCGCCTGATCCCGACGCCGATTACCGCCTGGACGGCCTCCAGGAGGCGGTCACGCGGTTCAAGGGCCAGCGGGCGATTGTCTTCCTGAGCCACGACGCCTTCGAGTTCTCGCACTACCTGCGCGGGATGGATAACCTGCTGATGGACTACGTACTCAATCCTGACCTCGCGCATCGGCTGGCGCGGATGGTCACCGACTACAAGACGCAGGTGCTACGGCGCGCGGCGGAGCTTGGCGCGGATGTCCTGCTCACCGGTGACGACTACGCTCATCGCCTCGCGCCGCTAATGTCCCCGGCGCACTTCGCGGAGTTCTGCCTGCCGTATCTTCAGGAGTGCGTGGACGTCGCGAAGGAGGCGGGCGTGCCGTTCATCAAGCACACCGACGGCAACCTCTGGCCGATCCTTGATATGATTGTGGACACCGGCATTGACTGCCTAGACCCGCTCGAGCCGCTGGCGGGTATGGATATCGGCGCGGTGAAGGCGGGGTACGGCGACCGGATC
>CAYNMY010000072.1:0-8089 GCA_964398275.1 uncultured Armatimonadia bacterium
GGGGAAACCCCTTTCTGTAGAAAGTGGCTTTCCGCAGAGCCCTTCTCGAAAGACTTATCAATGGCGCATGTTGCCCGCGACATCCGCCTCTACAGGTACATCACCCGTCTCTCTTCGACCGTCCTTTTCAACGTCGCCAGAGTAATCTTGTGATCGGCGCCGTACTCGGAAAGTGGGTGGGCGTTGTGATAACGGGTCGTCCACTGCGTCCACTCGAAGAGGCGCCGTCGTAGGTCCTCGCGGAGCTCTGAATACTGCGGATTGTCGTAGAGGTTGTTCATCTCCCAGGGGTCCTCGCTGACGTGATACAGCTCGCCGGCGTCTTCGTTCTCGGCAAACATCCCCCGGGGTCGGTGAACCAGCTTCCACTCCTTGGTGCGGATTACCCGGGTCAGCGGGAACTCAGTGACCGCAAACTCGCGCAGTGGCTGGACATCCCCGCGCAACATTGCGGAGATATCCAGGCCGTCAATAGTGTCCGGAGGCTCTACCCCAGTCAGCGCGCACAAGGTCGGGAAGGTGTCAATGGCCTCGACCAGCTCTTCCACCGTGTTACTGGTGAAATCGCCGCCCGGCCAGCTCCAGATGTACGGGATGCGGGTGACCGCGTCGTAGCTGATCCCCGGCGCTTTTTCCAGAAAGCCGTGCTCGAGCGCGAATTCACCGTGGTCAGTCGTGTAAATGACAATCGTGTTCTCCAGTTCACCGATCTCTGCCAGTTTCTGCCGCACCAAGCCGACCATGTGGTCCGCCTGCGAGACGCAGCCGTAATAGCCGCGCAGCTTGCGCAGGCGCCCGGCCTCGTAGGTCTTGGGCTGCAGCACCCAGGGGTCGTCGTTGGCATGGGCGTTTTCGATCATCCACTGCTGATGGGGCGGCTTGGTCGAGAGGTCTTCGTCAGCGCTGGGCGGGAGCTCCAGCTCAACGCCCTCGTACAGGTCCCAGAATTCCTGGACCGGTACGTACAACTGATGCGGGTGCAGGGGGTCCAGCTCATACAGGAAGGGCTGCCCGTCCGGGTGCGCGTCCAGGAAGTCGCAGAAGCTGCGGTAACAATACCCATCACATGAATCCTCAAACGATAGCACCGAAGGGTACCCGTCCACGTGCTGCGACTTGCCCCGGTGTCTACGGTCGTCCCGCTCAGCCAATAAGCCCCTCTCGTCCAGATAGGCACTGTACGGATCGCCCGGGCCGTACATGTTGCGGTATTGATCACACCACGGCTCTATCCACTTGTCCTCGACGTGAACGTGCCCCACAATGCCCGTGTAGTAACCCGCCTGGTTGAACACCTGGAAGATCAAGGGCAGCGCGTCGGGCAGGACGCCCTCCTCGCCCTTGGCATTCACCAGCCCGTATACGCCGTGGTTGTGGACATACTGCCCGCTCATCCCCGAATAGCGGCTGGGCGTGCAGATGGGACTCTGGGTGAAGGCCCGCGTGAAGTGGACGCCGCCTCGGGCCAGCTCGTCAATGTTCGGCGTCTTCACCTGGGGGTGCCCGTTGATCCCCATGCAGCGGGCATTGTGCTGATCGCTCTTGATGATAACGACATTGGGTTCGGCCATCTTCTTCGCCTCGCTTTTTCAGATGGTACGAAGGCTTCCACCCGCGGCAATATTCTCTGAGGAGCATACAGACTCCTGCCCGCGCACCAAGGAATTCTTCAAGCGTCGTAGGAGCAACATTCTTGTCCCGACGATGGTCGGGGCAAGGATGCCCCTCCCACAGAATTGTTTGCCAAGGGTTCTTTGGTTGCCAGCAGCGCCGATTTGTGTTACAAGTAAGGGCACGTTATCGATTTGACAGGAGGGGAGTTTGTTGAGCGATATATCCGACCTGGTTCGTGAAACAATCAAACAGATCACGCCGTATTCGCCCGGCAAGTCGTCGCAGGAAGCCAGGGAAGAGCTAGGCTTGGAGGAGATCACCAAGTTGGCCTCCAACGAGAATCCGCTGGGCCCCTCGCCGCGCGCAATCGAGGCGATGCGGGAGGCCGCCGCCGAGGTCTACTTCTACCCCGACCCGGTCTGCCGCGACCTGACCCAGGCGCTGGCGGAGCTGTGTGACGTGGATCCGGCAGGCATCGTCATCGGCCGCGGCTCGGACGAGATCATCCACATGATGGGCCTGGCCTTTGTCAGCCCCGGCGAGGAGATTATCTACTCCGACCCCTGGTTCGCCCTGTATCCGATGACTACGGCGATCATGGAGGGGCGGGCGGTAGCCGTCCCGCATCGCGATTTTGTGCATGATCTGGCGGCAATGGCAGCGGCGATCACTGAGAAGACGAAGCTCGTCTTCATCAGCAACCCGTACAATCCGACCGGGACGATCGTCACCGCCGAGCAGGTCGCTGAGTTTATGGGCGCGATTCCCGACCACGTCATCGTCGGCTTTGACGAGGCCTATTACGAATATGTAGATGACCCGGATTATGCAAACACTCTGGAGTACGTGCGCGAGGGGCGCAATGTGGTGGTGCTGCGGACCTTCTCTAAAGCGTATGGCCTGGCGGGGCTGCGCATCGGCTACGGGATAGCGCCGCCGGAGCTGGCGACGGCGCTGAAGCAGGTGCGCGAGCCGTTCAACATCAGCGGCATCTCGCAGGTGGCCGCGCTGGCCAGTCTGGCAGACCCCGACCAGGTGCAGCGCAGCTTCCAGCTCGTCCAGGACGGCAAGAAATACCTGTACGAGCAGTTCGAGCAGATCGGCCTGAGCTACGTCCCGACGCAGGCCAACTTTATCTTTGTGGACGTGGGCATGGATTCACGGGAGTGCTTCGACGGGCTGATGCGTCGGGGGGTCACGGTCCGCACCGGCGACATCTTCGGCCTCCCGACCTACATTCGCGTGACGATAGGAACAATGGAACAGAACCGCAAGTTCATCGAGGCGCTGAGAGATGTGGTGGGAGGGTAAAACACCGTTGCGTCGTCGGTGTATGTAAGTTGCTGCCAAAGCAAGTGCGCAGATAGATGCATCGGATCAATTCTGGAGGACTGAGTACATACAATGATCATCGTAATGGCGTCGGAAGCACACGAAGAAGACATTCAGCGCGTTTCGGATAAGCTGAAGGAATGGGGCTACGATTCGCACATCTCGCGGGGCGTGGAGCGGACGCTCATCGGCGCGGTCGGCGCGCCCGAAGGGGAGAAGGAGAGCATTGCCGATCGGCTCGCGCGCTTTGCGGGGGTGGAGCGCGTCGTCCCGATTCTCAAGCCTTACAAGCTGGTCAGCCGCGAGTCGCGTCCCGAGACTACGCCCGTGCGGGTAGGTGAGGTCGAGTTCGGCGGCCCGCGCATCGGGGTAATCGCCGGACCGTGCGCGGTCGAATCCGAGCAGCAGATTCTGGAGGCAGCCCGCGCGGTCAAAGAAGCGGGAGCCTGTGCACTGCGCGGCGGCGTCTACAAGCCGCGGACCTCGCCGTATTCGTTCCAGGGCCTGGGGCCGGAGGGCCTCAAGTTAATGGTAGCGGCGCGGGAGGAGACCGGGCTGCCCATCGTCACCGAGATAATGAACACCCAGCAGATAGAGCTGCTGGCGGAGGCCGATGTCCTGCAGATCGGGGCGCGCAATATGCAGCACTATGACCTGCTGCGCGCAGTCGGCCAGACCGACAAGCCGGTACTGCTCAAGCGGGGCTTCGCGGCGACGGTCCAGGATTGGCTGCGGGCAGCGGAGTATATCGCCGCGGCGGGGAACCTGCGGGTGATAATGTGTGAGCGGGGTATCCGCACATTCGAGACCCAGACCCGGTTCACGCTCGACCTGGGCGGGATGGCGGCGGCCCGGTTGGAGACGCACCTGCCCATCATCGCCGACCCCAGCCACGCGATGGGTGACCACAAACTCGTGCCGCAGATGGCACTGGCTGCGATTGCCGCCGGTGCAGACGGGCTAATCGTCGAGGTGCACCCGCATCCCGATCAGGCCCTCTCCGATGGCCCCCAGTCGCTGACGCCGGCCCGTTTCCAGCGGCTAATGACCAACCTGCGGGCGGTCGCGAAAGCGGTGGGAAGGGAATTGTGATGGGGAGGAATGGCTTGCGGGCAGACAGGATAGAGAGACAAAGGGTTTGAGGGGGACATCATGCTAAGGTTGGTGAGAATTGGGCTGCTGGTGTTTGCCGTTCTGATGTTCGCAGTGTTCGCCGGGCTAACGTTCATGTCTGCGCTGAATCTGCCCCGTGGCCCTGGTCCAGGAATTCAGGTCCATTGTGCTTTGGGCAGCGAATCGGCCCGCCAGGATGCGGAGGCCGTAGATACCCAGGTGGGGAGCATCCTAGATGAGCTGGAAATTGACGGCCATGCATGGGTAAGCGAAAGGAAATCCAAGCCCGATGACACCTGGGGCTGGATAGTGATGATTAGTATATCGACCTCAGCAGTGGATATCACCTCGGCAAAGCAAACGGCAAATAGAATATTGAATGCGATATTGCTGGAGTTTCCCGAGAGTGAGCTGATTGGGTACGAACCTAGGACAGAGATCTCCCACGCGGCTCCGTGGGTATCCTTCCTAGTACTCTGCGCATGGGCGATGATGACCTTTTGGCTCCTGCTGAGATGGCGGCCAGGTTCTCCTAGAGAACAAGACGAACAATGCGCTGAGTGATACTGGAAGAGTAAGGTTGTGACAGATGATATACAAGCGCGCGGCGGTAATTGGCATTGGGCTTATCGGCGGGTCATTCGCGCTGGCGGCTAAGCGTGCGGGCGTTGTCGAGTCGGTGATCGGTGTGGCGCGCTCGGCAGATACGCGTGAAGGCGCGCTGGCGATGGGCGCGGCGGATGAAGTGACCACTGATCCTGCCGAAGCCGTGCGCGGGGCGGACCTGGTTTACATTGCCGTACCAGTGCGGGCGACTCGGAGTATATTCGAGCAGATCCGTGATTCGTTGGAGCCGGGCGCACTGGTCACCGATGCGGGCAGCACCAAACGCGAAGTGATGGCTGCCGCGGCCGAGTTGCTGCCGGACAGCATCACCTTTATCGGTGGTCATCCGATGGCCGGCGCCGAGCAATCCGGAGTTCGCGCGGCGCGGGCAGACCTCTTCGAGGGCGCAGCGTACTACCTCACCCCCAGCAAGACTACTACGCAAGACGAATTGGACCGCATGCTGGCACTTGTCCGGGCGCTGGGGGCTCGCCCGGATGTGAAAGTGGCAGAGTATCACGATCGGATGATGGCAGCGACCAGCCATCTGTCCCACCTGGTTGCGGCGGCACTCGCCCGCACTACACACCGCCTGGCAAGTGGCCAGAAGGAGGTCGGCAATTTCCTCGGCACAGGTTTTACCGACACCACGCGGCTGGCCGAGGGCCTGCCGGAGGTCTGGCGGGATATCTTCCTGAGTAATCCCGACAACGTCGCGGTGGCACTGGACGAAATGATCGAGCAACTGCGGCAGTTCGCCGCGGCATTTAGGGAAATGGACCGCGCGCTGTTCGACCAGCTCCTGGAAGAGGCTCGTCAAGCACGACGGGAACTGCTCGACCAACGGCGACGGGAGATGCGGGGCCAATGAGAATCCTGCGCGTTGCTGGACCGGCTGCCGGCCTTCAGGGTGAGCTGACTGTGCCCGGGGACAAGTCAATCTCCCATCGGGCGGTGATCCTCGGCGCCCTCGCGGAGGACGAAACGCGTATCACCGGCTGCTCGACCGGCCGGGATTTCTTGCACACCGCCCAGGCCCTGGTGGCGCTGGGCGTTGAGATTGATAACCTGGGCGAGCCGGACCTGCTTGTGCACGGTGTCGGTCTGAACGGCCTGACCGACCCGGGCGAGGTCCTGGACCTGGGCAACTCGGGCACCGGTATGCGGCTGCTGCTGGGCGTACTGGCCGGGCAGGACTTCAGCGCGACACTGACCGGCGATGAATCGCTACGCTGCCGGCCGATGGACCGGGTGGCGGCACCCCTGGCCGAGATGGGAATACGCGTGACCGGGCAGGGCGAGCGCTGTACGCCGCCGGTGACGGTGGAGGGCGGCAAGCCGCAGGCGATCACCTATCACACACCGATGGCCAGCGCGCAGGTCAAATCGGCGATACTGCTGGCGGGTCTTTATGCGCAAGGAACCACGGTAGTGGTTGAACCGGGGGCATCGCGCGACCACAGCGAGCGGATGCTGGCGGCCTTTGGCGCAGACGTAACGGTGGGCGGTTTGCGCGTGAGCGTCGCCGGGCTGCCACAGTTGCGTGCGCAGGAGGTTGCTGTGCCCGGCGATATATCGGCGGCGGCGTTTCTGTTGGTTGCCGGCTTACTCGTGCCGGAATCACGGGTAACTGTGCGCGATGTGCTGCTCAATCCCACCCGGGCAGCGCTGCTCGATATCCTGGAGCGGATGGGCGCCGACATCGCAGTCTGGAATCGTAGGATAGTCGGTGGGGAAGAGCGCGGCGATGTTACCGTCCGCACCAGTGAGCTTACGGCCACAGAGGTCGGGGGGGATGAGATACCCAGCATGTTAGATGAGGTGCCGATACTGGCGCTGGCCGCAACCCAGGCACAGGGCCGGACGGTCATTCGGGATGCCGCCGAGCTTCGCGTTAAGGAGTCCGACCGGCTGGCGACGACGACTGAGATGCTGCGGGCGTTCGGCGCACAGGTCGAAGAGCTACCTGACGGACTGATTATCAATGGCCCAACTCGCTTGCACGGAGCCACCGTAAACAGCCACGGGGACCACCGCATCGCGATGACGGCGGCGGTTGCCGGGCTAGTTGCAACGGGTGAGACTGTCGTGGAAGATACGACGTGCATTCATACGTCATTTCCAGGGTTCGCGGATTTGCTGGGCAGCCTGGGTGCGCAGGTGGCAACGACATAAACAGCTTGCTAGAGCTAGGCGCACGTACAGGCGGTATAGGCAACGGCGGGCGGATGTTCCTGTGGAACCTTCGCCCCTACAGACGACAACGGCAAAGGCATGAGCAAGCATAACAGCACAATCCGGGGCGTCGTGGCTATTGACGGGCCGGCTGGGTCCGGGAAAAGCACGGTCGCGAAGATGCTCGCCCAGCGGCTGGGGTACATCTACATTGACAGCGGGGCTATGTATCGCGCGGTGGCGTACCGGGTAAGGCAGGGCGGGCTGGATGTGGAGGAGGATGCCGGCGAGATCGGCAGGCTGGCCGGTGAGTTGGCGTTTGAATTCCGGCCCACCGCTGCAGGTCAGCATCTGTTCGTTGACAGCGAGGATGTCGAGGCGCCGATTCGCACCCCCGAAGTTGGCAACCTGTCCTCGCCAGTCTCAGCAATCCCGGAAGTCCGTGAGCACCTGGTCGCGGCGCAGCGGCGGATGGCCGCCCAGGGCGGCGTGGTGATGGAAGGGCGCGATATCGGGACAGTGGTGCTGCCCGGCGCTGACTTGAAGGTTTTTCTGACGGCTACCGCGGGCGAGCGGGCGCGGCGGCGCTGGGTGCAACTGCAGGAGCAGGGCATCATCGAAGACTACGAGCAGGTCCTGCGCGACCAGATCGAACGCGACCAGCGCGACAGCTCCCGCGACGTAGCGCCGCTGCGCAAGGCCGAAGATGCCCGCGAGCTGGGCAGCGACGCCCTCTCACCGGAAGAGATCGTAACAATGCTGGACGGCTGGCTGAAACGGGTGCTGAGCAAGGGAGAAGGCTCGTAATGCGCAAGGAGCCGGAGCCGATTCACTGGTGGACCTGGCCGCACTACCAGGCAGTGGTGGGCGGCACGGCTCTGCTATGTCGGCTCCTGGGTGGCTGGCGGGTGGTCGGCCGGGACAACGTGCCCGCGACGGGGGGTGCGCTAATTGCGCCCAATCACGCCTCATATCTGGACCCGCCGGCGGTCGGTGGCGCATTGCCCCGCCGGGCGTACTCTTTCGCCAAAAAGGAACTCTTTGAGATACCGATTTTCGGCTGGCTTATTCGCAAGTGCTACGCCTTTCCGGTGGATCGCGAGGGCGGCGACGTCACCGCGTTTCGCCACGCAATCAGACTGCTTCAGGCGGGCGAGCTACTGCTTGTTTTTCCCGAGGGTGGGCGCAGTCAAGCCGGATGATGCCAATAAAGCGAGGCATGCCCATAGTCAGACTTTGCTCTTTTTGT
>CAYNMY010000073.1:0-8064 GCA_964398275.1 uncultured Armatimonadia bacterium
ACGACACCAACGCCACCTACATATCCCGAGAGCTCACCACCATCGGGGTTGACGTATACCTGCGCCATACGGTAGACGATGATTTGGGCCGTATCGTCCAGGTCCTGGGGGCGGCGATGCGGCGTAGCGACGTCGTCATCATCTGCGGCGGCCTGGGTCCCACTCCTGATGACCTCAGCCGCGAAGCCATTGCTCAGGTCACCAACCGCGCCCTGCAGACCGTCCCGGGCGCCGAGCAACACCTCCGCCAGTTCTTCGCCCAGCGTCACCGGACGGTCACCGAGAACAACCTCAAGCAGTGCCAGGTGCCCCGTGGCGGCATGCTTCTGGATAACCCCGTCGGCACTGCCCCGGGAATTCTCGTGGAGCACGAAGGCTCCACGCTAATTGCCGTCCCTGGCCCGCCGCCCGAGATGCGCGAGATGATGCACAGCCACGTGATCCCCTACCTGCACGACCAGCTCCGCGAGCGAGGCGATGTGCCCTTATTCACCCGCTCCCTACGCCTGGCCGACATCGGTGAATCCGCCACGGCCGAGCAACTCGCCGACATTCTGGACAATCAAGCCGATCCTGCTCTTGCTCTGTATGCCTCCCCCGGAGAAGTACGCGTGCGGATGTGGACTAAGGCCGAATCACAGTCCGAGGCCAACAAGAAGCTGGGCAGCCTCGAGCAGATCGTCCGCCAGCGGCTTGCCGAGCACGTCTACGGCGTGGACCACGAGACGATGGAAGTGGCCCTCGGCCAGGCCCTACTGGCGGCGGGCGCAACGCTGGCGGTTGCCGAAAGCTGCACCGGTGGGCTGATTGCCAGCCGTCTGACCGACGTACCGGGCAGCTCGCGCTATTTCCTCAACGGTTACGTGACCTACAGCAACGAATCCAAACAGCGCCTGCTCGCGGTAGGGCCTGAGCTCATCGCCACGCACGGCGCAGTTAGCGCAGAATGTGCTCAAGCGATGGCCCAAGGCGCCCGCTTGGCCAACGGTGCCGATTACGCGCTGGCCGTGACCGGCATTGCCGGGCCCGACGGGCGTACCCCCGACAAGCCGGTGGGGCGGGCCTACATCGCGGTGGAGGACGAGCGTGGGGGTGTCATCCAGCAATTTGATTGGCCGGGGACGCGCAACCAGTTCAAGCGGCGCGTCTCGCAGATGGCGCTGAACCTGGTCAGGAAGAGGGTGCTGGGCCTTGCCTGAGACGCTGCGGCTGTTTTTCGCGGTGCCCTTGCCCGACGAGATCCGGGCTGCCGCCCGGGAGCTGCAACAGGAGTGCGCCTGCGACGAGATCAAGATCGGCTGGACCAGGCCGCAGAATATGCACTTTACCCTGAAGTTCCTGGGTGATACGCCCGAAAACCGCGTGCCCAAGCTGGCGGAAGTCGCCGCACAGGTCGCCGAATCGTCTCCGCCACACCGGGTCACCGTCGCGACCGTCGGCGCCTTTCCCAACACCCGGCGGCCCCGGGTGATCTGGCTGGGCTGCACCGACGGCGCTGCCGAACTGGGCCACCTGGGTACCGAACTGGATCGCGCCCTGGCCCAGGCGAAGTTAAGCCGGCGAGAAAAGCGCGATTTTGTGCCCCATCTGACGCTGGGCCGAGTACGCGGCGGGCATAACTTCAGCGAGCTGACGGCGCAACTGGACCGCCTGGCTGACCACGTGGTCGGCCCGATGCCGGTAGATCACTTCGTGCTGATGCGCAGTGACCTGCAGCCGGGACAGCCACCGGTCTACACCGAACTGGCGCGACTTGACATTACCGGGGAAAGCCACGGCCAGTAGTCGTGGCGAGGCATAACCTGCCCGAAGGGATGTGATGACAATGGCGGACAAAAAAGGTAAAGACAGTGACAAGCGCAAGGCTCTCGACCTGGCGGTCAGCCAGATCCGCAAGCAGTTTGGCGAAGGGGCAGTAATGCGGCTGGGCGAAGCGCCCATGAACCTGGCCATTGAAGTCATCCCCACCGGGGCGCTGTCTCTGGACATCGCCCTGGGCGTCGGCGGGCTGCCCCGGGGCCGGACCGTCGAGATATACGGCAGTGAAGGCTCGGGCAAGACCACCCTGGCCCTGCATGTGCTGGCCGAAGCCCAGAAGCTTGGCGGTACCGGCGCGTTTATTGACGCCGAACATGCCTTCGCCCGTGAGTATGCCGAGAATCTGGGCCTGGACCTCGACGAGCTGCTCGTCTCGCAGCCTGACACCGGCGAGCAGGCTCTCGAGATCTGTGACACCCTCATCCGCAGCGGCGCCCTGGACGTCATCGTCATAGACTCGGTGGCCGCCCTGGTTCCCCGCGCCGAGCTCGAAGGCGACATGGGCGATAGCCACGTTGGCTTGCAGGCCCGGCTGATGAGCCAGGCGCTACGCAAAATCAGCGGCTCGGTCTCCCAGAGCAATACCATCGTGGTCTTCATCAACCAGATCCGGGAAAAGATCGGCGTTATGTTCGGCAATCCCGAGACCACTCCGGGGGGACGCGCCCTGAAGTTCTGGTCTTCGGTCCGCCTGCATCTGGGCCCGCGCGAGAGCATCAAGCGCGCCACCGAGTCAATCGGCCGGCGCATCAACATCCGCGTGGTCAAAAACAAGGTCGCCCCGCCGTTCAAGCACTGTGAAGTTGATATCATCTACGGCGAGGGTATATCCCAGGAAGGCTGCATCCTCGATGAGGCCGCCGAATTGAAGCTGGTGGAGAAGTCGGGAAGCTGGTACAGCTACAACGAGGAAAACATCGGCCAGGGCCGCGATAACGCCGTGCAGTTCCTGGCTGAGCACGACGACATCCGTGCCACATTGGAGGCAAGTATACGCGAAGCGCACGGCCTGACGCCACTCGCCGCGCCAGCTCGGGCCGAATCAGAGTCCGATGAGTCCGAGCAATAACAGGATCAGCGGCCACTCAGGGGGCAACCTGGCAGTGGACAACACGCCGCGAGTTACTGCCATTAAGCCACAAAAACGCAACCTGCATCGCTATGCGATATTCGTCAACGACGAGTTTGCCACAGGCGTAAGCGAGGAGGTGATAGTTAAGCTACAACTACGGCTCGGCGAGCCAGTAACCACGCAGCGGCTCGCGCAGATAGTCGCGGCCGAACAGGATAGCCAGACGCAGCGGGCGGCCCTGAATCTCCTGGAGCATCGCGCCCGCACTCGGCACGAGTTGATCCGGCGCCTGCGCATCAAAGGACTACCGGACGAATCAGTCCAACGGGTTGTCGAACAGCTCCAGGCCCAGGGGCAGATCAATGACGAAGAGTTCGCCCGGCAGATGGCCAGGAGCCTGGCCCGCAGCAAGCATCTGAGCAAGCAGGCCATTCTCCGTAAGATCGGACAGGCGGGCGTGGATCGGGAAGCCGCGCAAACCGTGATCGAGCAGGAACTGGCTGACTACGACGAGCGCCACCATTCCGAGCAAGCCGCTCACCAGCAGATGCGCCATCTGGGCGGGCTTGAGCCAACGGTACAACGCCGCCGCCTGTACAGCTATCTGCAGCGCCGCGGGTTTCCGCACGCCCTGATTGTCGAGGTTATTGACGAGCTGCTGACCGACGACCACTAACCGGTGGTCACCGGCCCTGCCACCAGCAGCGTCGCAGACGGCAGTCCGCCCGGGCCGGTGGCTCTTCGGGTAATCAGTCGAGGAACCCTGCTGCAAGCAGCAACCGCCACATCTAAGCCCATAAACGAAACTGGAGGTGCTCCCTATGACGTTGGAGGCCCTTTCACATACACTGTACGCAAACACCATGGCCGTGCTCATAACCGGCTTCGTAGCGTTGGTTTTGTTCCTATTCCTGCTTCAGCGCGTCCTGCGGCTGCGCCAACAGCTAAGAAGCACCCAGCAGGAAGCCGAGCAGCGCGTCGCGGAAGCCCGCAAGCAGCTCGAAACCGGGCAGCGCGAGACAGAAGTAGCCGCCAAGGAGAAAATACTCCAGGCCCGCCAGAAGGTCGAACAGGAAGTTGAGGAGCAACGCGCCGAGCTGGACAATACCAAACGCCGTCTCGAGCAGCGCGAAGACACTATTGACACCCGCCAGGCAGAACTGGACAAACTGGCCAAGGACCTGAGTTCCCGCGAAGAGCAGCTCGAACAGCAGCGGCAACAGGTCGAAGAGCTCACTGGCCAACAGTTCGAAGAACTCGAGCGAATCTCCGCGCTCAGCCGCAGCGAGGCGCGCCAGGAGCTGCTCGATCGGCTCAACGAAGAACTGAGCCAGGAGCGACTGCAGTTCATCCAACGTAGCCAGCAGCAAGCCGAAGAACAGGCCGAACGGCTCGCCCGTAACACTATCGCCCAGGCTATCCAGCGCTGCGCCGTTGACCACACTAGCGAGACCACGGTCTCGGTGGTGCCGTTGTCCAGCGACGACATGAAAGGCCGGATAATCGGCCGTGAAGGCCGCAATATTCGCCACTTTGAACAGCTCAGCGGCGTTGACCTGATTGTGGACGATACGCCCGAAGCAGTAGTGCTCAGCGCCTTTGACCCCGTGCGCCGTGAAGTGGCCCGAGTCGCCCTGGAGAATCTAATCCGCGACGGGCGCATCCATCCCGGACGTATCGAAGAGATGATCGAAAAGGCCCAGCAAACCATCGAGACCCGCATCCGCGAAGCCGGCGAGGCCACTACCCTCGAAACCGGCGTTACCGGCGTCCATCCGGAAATTGTGCGCCTGCTGGGTAAACTCCAGTTCCGCACCAGTTTCGGGCAAAACGTCCTGCGCCACTCCATCGAGGTCTCCCACCTGGCCGGGGCCATGGCCGGTGAAATCGGCGCCCGCGTGGCCTTAGCCCGCCGCGCTGGACTGCTCCACGACATCGGCAAAGCCATTGACTTCGAGCGCGAAGGTACTCACGCCCAGATCAGTGCGGAGATTTGCCGGACCCACGGCGAACGCGAGGAAGTGATCCACGCCGTCGCCGCCCATCACGGCGAAGTTGATTTGGAGTCGGTCGAAGCCGTCCTCGTGCAGGCCGCCGACGCCATCTCCGCCGCGCGCCCCGGAGCACGCCGCGAAACGCTGGAAAACTACCTGAAACGGCTCGAGAGCCTGGAGGGCATCGCTATGGCCTTCGCCGGCGTCGAAAAAGTCTACGCCATCCACGCCGGGCGCGAGATCCGCGTCCTGGTCAAACCCGAAGACATCAGCGATCTGTCCGCCTACGAGCTCGCTCGCGAGATGGCCGGGCGCATTGAGCAGGAGATGAACTATCCCGGACAGATCAGAGTCACCGTCATCCGGGAAACCCGGGCTATCGAATACGCCAAATAACCGCCTCTACCGCCGCAGGATGCCTGCTTGGCCAATAATCTTGGCCAGGAGAGCACAGTTTGAATATACTCTTCATCGGTGATGTTGTGGGCCGGGTCGGACGCACAGGCCTGACTGATGTGCTACCCCGCCTGGTTCACGAACATGATGTTGACTTCGTCATTGCCAACGGCGAAAACGCCGCCGGGGGCAAAGGGCTGACCACCCCGACCGCCCAGGAACTCTTCACCGCCGGTGTTGACTGCCTGACCTCCGGCAACCATATCTGGGCGCAGCGCGAAGCCTACGACCTCCTCGACCGCCACCCGCGCGTCCTACGCCCGGCCAATTACCCTCCGGGAGCCCCGGGGCGAGGCGCCGCAGTCTATCAGGCGGCCGACGGCACCAAAGTAGGCGTGGTCAACCTGCTGGGGCGCACCTTTATGGACCCCGTTGACTGCCCCTTCCGCGGCGGCGAGCAAGAGATTGAGAAACTGGCGCCGCAAGCCGATGTAATAATCGTCGACTTCCACGCCGAGGCCACCTCCGAGAAACGCGCTATGGGCTTCTTTCTCGACGGCCAGGTCACTGCCGTCATCGGTACGCATACACACGTGCAAACCAGCGACGAACAGATCCTGGCCGGAGGCAGCGCTTACATAACTGACTGTGGCATGACCGGCCCGGCTGACACGGTCATCGGCGCCAACAAGGAGGTAATAATCAACAGATTCGTCAACCGCCTGCCCCAGCGCTTTGAAGTACCCAAGCACGGGCCTTGTCTAATATCGGCGGTAGTGATACAATGTAATCGTGATAATGGCTTGGCCCAGGCGATAACACGGATAAGTATTGCTTCCCGGCACCCCGAGCCATGAGGCACCGCATGATATGAGCAATCGCTGAGGACCGATTGCACCCGGCAGAACCTGTTCAATGCGCTCTACATCATACTGAACATCGGCTTACTACGCACAGCAATTCTAGCACAAATGCACGTGGCTGCCTCCGCTGGTGAGGTAAGAGGCAAATGCAGACAGCAGAAAAAGGGGGAGTAGCGGTGACTCTTCTCAAGGTAGGCTCCAAGTCCGATCCTAACAAGGTTGCCGGAGCGGTGGCCGGGACCATCCGGGAAGAGAATCGCTGCGAGATGCAAACCATCGGCGCCGGTGCCCTGAACCAGGCCATTAAGGCGCTGGCTATCGCCCGGGGCTTCCTGGCCCCTTCGGGCATAGACTTGATCTGCTATCCGGCCTTCGTTGATGTGATCATTGATGGTAATGAGCGCACTGCTATCAAACTGTTCATCGAGCCGAGGGGGCATTGATCACACCCCACTGGCTGCGGAGCGGCACCGCGACTGAGATCACTGTGCCCCGCTTTCCTGGGTGTGGAAGCGGGCGTTTTGCATTAAAGCACCCGAGAACGGTCTAATTCTGTTCGACACCAGCTCGGATCTGGCCCGGGCTGCGGTCGGTGGGCCAGACTCCGACCCCTACCCCCAGTTCGCAACCGGGACCTACCGGAGGGTGCACTAATGAGAGCAGATATGACCTGGCAGGGGCGAGCACCCCAGATCGTTATCTATCTGCTGCTGGCGCTGGCGCTGATATTTGTGTACCTGGTCTTTATGGCCGGACAGTTCAAAGGCCTCACCGACGTCAACGCCATGGACTATGCCCAAATCGGCCGGAACATCGCCCAGGGCGAAGGGTTTACCACCAATTTCATCAAGCCGCTGAGCCTGACACGGCAACTGAGCCTGGATCGTCATCCCGACCTGACCTACCCCCCCATCCATCCCTGGCTCATCTCGGTAGTTATGCACACCGTGGGAATGAACGACCGCGCCGTCGCTCTGGCCAGCGGCATTCCCTTCCTGCTCACCATCCCGCTCATCTTGATATTCGCCCTGTGGCTCTTCGACAGCCGCGTTGCCTGGCTGGCGGTGGCCCTGTACGTCACCAACATCGCTATGCTCGGCTACAGCATCTCCGGGCTGGAAGTGCACCTGCTGGCCTTGTTAGTCACCGGTCTGCTTATGGTGCTATACCAGTACGCGCAGCACCGGGAATACCGGCCGCTGCTCGCCGCCGCCGCCGGACTCTTGGTGGCCTTGATCTATCTGACTAAGTACCTGTGGGCCATCATACTCATTCCCATCCTGGTATACGTGTACTATGTTTCCGAACGCCGCCAACGCGCCCAAGCTATGATCGTTCTGGTCGTCGTCTTCCTGGTCATCATAGCACCATGGTGCTACCGGATGTACAACGTCAGCGGTAATCCCTTCTTTACCTGGCGCTGGTATGAAACCACCATGACTACCCGGACCAATCCGGGCATGACCCTGTACCGCTCGTTCCCCGAAAAGCTCACCGCCCTGCCCACTTACGCCCTTCAGCACCCCGTAGAGATATACGAGAAGTTCCGCACCGGCGTCGCCACCCTCTATGGCGTTCTGCCGAAGGTGGCCGGAGCCTACGTGACTGCCTTCTTCATAGTCGCTATCCTCGTGCCCCTGGGCAGCCCAAACTTCGAAAGGGTCCGGTACTTGCTGTACGGGATGTTCGCGCTGGTATTTCTCGCCCTGATAACAGTTATGGCGGGCCCCCGCTTGTTGTATCCGCTCGCGCCCATCGTCACTTTGATCGCCGCCGGTTTCTTCTACCGGGTATTCCCGCTTTGGTTTATGTATCAGATCGATCGTAAGAGTTCTGCATACAACATCAAATATGCGGCACACGTGCGTTCCGATGTTGATATTCCGGCATTTGAAAGTGCATTTCAGAAAGTCGTCGCGCG
>CAYNMY010000074.1:0-8030 GCA_964398275.1 uncultured Armatimonadia bacterium
GCGGAGTCCAGTTCGAGCGCTAGCGGCCTCGCCACCCGTCAGGAGAGTCTCAGCGCCCGCATCGCAACGCGCGTCGTGGAGATCACACCCGAAGGCAACCTGGTGATCGAAGGCAGCCGCCATATTCGCGTCAACCTGGATGTGCATAAAATTACCCTGCGGGGAGTCGTCCGGCCCCAGGATATCAGCGCCGGCAACAGCGTCTATTCGTGGGATGTCGCCGACGCGGAAATAACCTACGAAGGCTCCGATCCGGCCCGGCCCGGGCGGAAAGTCGGGATCGTCACGAGAGTGTTGAATTGGTTGTTTTAGAGATTAGTGGCCAGTGGTTAGTGGATAGTGGATAGGGAACGGCAGATAACGGCAGACAGAGGCAGACAGAGGCAGACAACGGCAGAGGACGGCGGGGAACGGCAGACAACGGCGGACAACCGTAGGAGCGACATTCTTGTCGCGATAGGATAGCGGCTAGGGATTGAGTATGAGTAGAACAAGATTGATGCAAGTGGGGCTGGCGATCATCGCGCTGGCGCTGGGGAGTCCAGCAGCCGCCACCAGCCTGCGTATCAAAGACGTGGCCGAGGTCGTCGGCACCCAACCGCAGCAGCTCATCGGCTACGGACTCGTCGTCGGGCTCGAAGGCAGCGGGGATACCAGTAGTACTATGTTCACCGCGCAATCACTGGTCAATATGCTCGAGCGGCTCGGTGTCAAAGTAAATCCGAGCGGAGTTGAAGTCGAAAACGTCGCCGCGGTCATGGTCAGCGCAGAGCTGCCGGCCTTCGCCGCACAAGGGACTACCATAGACGCCACCGCCTCGTCGCTGGGCGACGCTAAGAGCCTCCAGGGCGGTATGCTCCTGCCTACCCCGCTGTACGGCGGGGACGGGCAAATCCGGGCAATGGCACAGGGGCCGATATCCCTGGGGGGCTTTAGTGCGGGCGGCACCGGCGACAGAATTACCAAGAATCACCAGGTCGTCGGCAGGATACCGGGTGGGGCGCAGATCGCTCAGGACATCGCCCGGCCAGTGCAAGTCGCCGGCCGGATCTGCCTGGCGCTGCGCCAGCCGGACTTCACTACCGCGGCGCGCATAGTCACAGCCATCAATACCCACCTGGGCCCGGGAATAGCTCGGGCGGCTAATGCAGCCATCATTGAAGTGAATGTCCCTCCGGAAACCCAGGATCTGGTGGGCTTTGTGACTGCAATCGAAGGCCTTCAGGTCCAGCCGGATGAGTGCGCGCGAGTCGTAATCAACGAGCGCACCGGTACCGTCGTAATCGGGCAGAATGTGCGGATCCTGCCGGTGGCCATCGCCCACGGCAGCCTCACTGTGCGAGTGCGCCAGGAATGGCAGGTCTCCCAGCCAGCACCGTTCAGTGAGGAGGGGACAACAGTCGTCGTCCCCAGCGAAGAAACAACCGTGGTCGAAGAAGACCGTGCCCTGATGCCCGTCCAGCAGCAAACAACCCTGGAGGACCTCATAACAGGGCTGAATGCGCTCGGCGTGACCCCGCGGGACTTGATAGCAATAATCCAAGCGCTCGAAGAAGCCGGCGCGCTCCAGGGGAAACTGGTCATAATGTGAAAAGACAGTGGCTAGTGGAGAGTGGAATAGTGGACAGTGAACGGCAGACAGCGGCAGACAACAGGACGAAACAGCATATAACGGTAGGAGCGACATTATTGTCGCGACAGGTAACGGCAAATGGTGGGATAGAGCAACACGAGGGCAGCATGACAGCCCACGGCAGGGGAAATAGCTGGTGAGTCAAGGGATAGGACGATTGCAACTCGAGCAGGGAGCGCCCGAAAAGCGGGAATTTAACCTGCAGCCACTGCGCGAGGCCTGTCAGCAATTCGAAGGCATCTTCATCAGCGCAATGCTGCGGGCAATGCGCAATACCTTGCCCACTGGGGGCATCCTCCCCGCCAGTATCTCCCGGAAAGTCTGGGAGAGCCAGTTCGACGCGGTCCTCGGCGATGCGCTGGGTAAGACAGGTAGCCTGGGCCTGGCAGAGATGTTGTACGAGGACGTGGTGGGGAATAGCAGGGGAAAGGCGAGAGGCATAAGACCTGTCATGGTCAAGAAGATCCTGCGTTGAGTAGGAGGAGCAGAGAAATGCGAATCGAGTCATCCGGTCACATACCACCGACGCGAAAGGTCGCCGCAAGTGCACCGCTCGAGCAGGCGGCGCAAAAGCCACAGGCGGCCGCGGGCGAGCCGGTAGAGCTTTCCGAGAATGTCTACCTGTTCAAAGCAATCAGCCAGGCACTGGAGCAAACACCAGAGGTCCGTGGGGACCGAGTACAGGCAGTCAAGGAGAAGCTGGGGAACGGCCAATATCAGGTGGACAGTAAGCACATGGCCCGGCTCATCCTGGAGGCCGTAGAAGACAGCCGAGGTAGCTACCGTGCCGCAGCATGAAGCCCTGCCCGATATGATTGAGCAGGCTGTGGTGGCCCACGACGAGCTGCTGAGACTGCTGCAACAACAGCGGAAAGCCCTCATTGAACAGCATCGGGCTCGGGTGCGGGAGCTTACCGCAAGCATTGAGCGGCAACTCGGACAGGTGGCAGAGTGTATGCTCGCCTGCGAGCAATGCGTGCAGCAGGTAACGCTTGATAAGCTCGCCAGCAAGCACTTCGACAGGCTCACCGCGATGCAGCTTGACCCGCAACAGGAGCTGCAACTGTGGGAATCGCTGCGGCGCGTCACCCAGCAGGCCCAAGCTGAAGGGCAGCTTAATCAGGAAATAATCGCGGACTTGCTGGCCTATACCGACTACTCGCTGCGCCTGCTTACGCCCGATGAGGAACAGGCCAAGGGCTACGATGGCCAGGGCCGGCCAGGATGTGCGGGCAGCCACGAGGCTCGGCCCCAGTGGGTAAATCGAGCGGCTTGAAGGAATATTACTAATGTCAATGCGTCTGCTGGAGATAGCTAAGAGTGCGCTGTCCGCCCACCGCGCGGCAATAAATATCGTGGGCCATAACGTGGCCAATGCCCAGACACCGGGGTACGTGCGGCAGCGGCCCGTGCTCCAGGCTATACCGGGCGCAGCAGATGGCTCGCTGCAAGGCTCGGGGGTCGGGGGCGGAGTGGAAATTGCCAACGTCCAGCAGTTGCGTAATGAGTTCCTGGGGATGCAACTCGACCAGCAAACGGCGCTGCTGGGTGAAGAGGAATCCCTGCTGGAGGCCCTCCAGCGGGTCGAAGGGCTGTTGATGGACCTCAGCGGTGGCGGCGTAGCCGGAGCACTGGCAGATTTCTATAATGCGTGGGATGACCTGGCAACGATGCCCACGAGCCTCGCCGCACGTACCGAAGTGCTGCAGCGTGGCGAGGTCCTGTGCGACGCGATAACCAAGCAGCAGGAGAATCTCAACTCAATGCGCGGGAACCTCGACCTCCAACTCAGCGATAAAGTTGAGCATATCAACCGCCTGGCGGCAGAAGTAGCCCAAATCAACGAGAAGATCGGTACAGTAGCATCCGCCGCAGTCAAGAACGACCTGATGTCGCAGCGCGAACAGGCGACTCGTGAGCTAGCAAGACTGTGCGGCGCGGAAGGAATAAAACAGGATCGAGATATTATGGACGTCGTGGTCGGGGGCCAGCGGCTGGTCCAGCAGAACACCGTCTTGCTGCTCGAGACAGCCCCTGACCCTGCCCACCCCGGGTTTCATACCGTGGTCTTTGCCGACAGCGGGGAGGAAATACCCCGGTACGGCGAACTGGCAGGGATACTGAGGGCACGGGATGACTACATCGTCAGCTATCAAAGCCGGATGGATGAGTTAGCGAAAGCAATCGCGGATGAAGTGAATACCATCCACCAGGCCGGCTACGACCTGGACGGCAACACCGCCCTGGATTTCTTCAGTTACAACCCAGCAGCATCGGCCAGCACACTGCAGCTTTCGGCCAACGTGCTGGACAATCCTAAAGGTATAGCCGCCGCTGCCACTACCAGCGCCGAAGGCGATGGCGATAACGCGATTGCCATCGGTGCCCTGCGCTACAGCAAGGTGCTGATGGGCGCAACCTATACCATCGAAGAGTATAACGCGGACCTGGTCAGCGATATTGGTGGCGACGTGCGGGCCGTCCAGACCCGCTTCGATAGCCGGGATCAATTGGTCAATAACATCCAACTCAGCTACGAAGCAGTGTCCGGGGTCTCGCTGGATGAGGAGGCAATAGAACTGATTCGTTACCAGCAAGCCTATGCCGCCGCTGCCAGAATGGTAACCCTCAGCCTGCAAATGTTGGATGAAATAATGCAACTGGGGAAATGAACTAGGCGGGGGCCAATATGCGCATTGCGAGCCGAAGCTATATAGATAACCTGAGCTACGGGCTGGCACGGGCTAGCCAAACGCTCCAGCGGCTGAGCAGTCAGTTGACCTCGGCTAAGCGGATCACGAAACCGTCCGATGACCCGGTAGGTGCCGGCGAAATCCTCCGCAGACATGCGGACCTGGCCGCTACGACCAGCCACCAGCGGACCATCCATGCGGGCCTGCGGACCGCTCAGTCAGGCGATGCGGCGCTCGATGACATAGGCGTAGGCCTGCGCAAGATATCAACGTTGATAATCCAAGCTAACAACAGTTCGACCCCGGAGTCGGCGCTACGGGCAATCGCCAACGAGGTACGCAGCGTGGCGGGGAAGATCCGTGACGATGCCAATACGGCAGTAGCTGGACGATACCTGTTCGCCGGGCTCCTGGACCGAACTATGCCGTTTGTCGAAGACCCCCCGGGCACTATCATATACCAGGGCGATAGCAGCGAGCAAAAGGTACCGGTAGCGCCGGGGCGAACTGCACCCGTCACCATCCCCGGAGATTACCTGCTCAACTTCGAAGACGTCGGCGGAGAGCGTGCTATTGCGGGGCTGGACAAGGACATCTTCACGGTCCTGGAGGAAACTGCCCAGGCCATCGAGGACAAGCAACTGACCGAGCTCGAGCAGCTCAGCGAAGAAGTGGAGCTGCTCCGGGATCACGCGGTGCAATGTCGGGCTAAGATGGGCGTGTATGTGCAGCGGCTCCAAGCGGCGGAAAACGTGGCAAAGGACCACGAGGTCGAGACGCTGCGTATGCTCTCGGAAATCGAAGACGTGGACATCGCTCAAGCGGTGCTGGAGCTGAAAAGCGTCGAGCTAACCTACCAGGCGGCGCTGCTGGCTGTGGGCCAGGTGGCCCAGTTACCAACTCTGTTCGAGGTGGCATACTGATGAGCACTAGACAGATAGCCGACATTGCCCGGTTGCCTACACAGTTTGGTGGAGTGGCGGTCCGACCGGACGAAATCATTCATTTTGCTCAGGGAATAATGCCATTCACCGAGGCAAAACGCTTTGTACTGGTCAGGCACGAGGACATCGCACCACTTGCCTGGCTGGTGGCTGTGGATGAACCCGTGCCGGCCTTCGTGGTGGGGCGACCGGAAGATCTGCTGGGGTCCGGGGTCATGGAGCTGACCCGAGAGGAAGTGGCACAAGTCCATCTGGTCAACCCGGAGGATTGCCTGATGCTGCTAATCGTCGTCGTTGGCCGGTATCCGACGGAGAGTACAGTCAATCTGCTGGCGCCGCTGCTGATTAACCCGCTACTGGGGCTGGGGAAGCAGATCATCTGCGATGACGATATCGAACTGGCCTGCTGCCCGCTGGGGATAGGAGCAATCGCAGCTCAACTACCCGCAGAGGTAGGCAGGGAAAAGATACCAGCATACGGGTAGGGGTTCGACATACTCACCCTCCAGAGGATATCTGCCGGCAGAACCAGGCGGCCGCGCAGGTGTGCCCCGAGGAGCTCGAGGCAGTAATTGCAAAGCTGTGCTATGTAGCACCAGTCCTACCGGGAATGACCATCGCAGCAAAGCCCACCCTCGCTTCTAAAACACCGTTGTAAGATTGTTTCTCCGCTGCCCAAATTCCCCTATCACGTAGATCGCAGAAGGTTTCTCCACCAGGTTTAGGGCCCGCCGTTGTTCTTCACCCCTCTCCACCAGGGAGAGGGGCCGGGGGTGAGGCGGGCCGTTTGCCTTGTCGTTGATTCCCGCCTCTCGCTTCCCGCCTCTATCCTTGCAGGGGCCGTGTCGAGCGAAGGGCGGCCGGCCCGCCTGCTACCCAGGAGCTACAGAATAGTCCACCACCAAATAATGCCAATTAACGCCAGCAAGTACTATCTGAATTGACCGGGAGTGCGCTCTATGTGGCGACTAGGCAGTAAGATTACCCAGATCATCCGCAATCGCGCGCTATTGTTGGTGGTGCGGCTGGTCATCGCCGGCATATTCATTTACGCCAGTTGGGAAAAGATCCTTTACCCCGGGGCATTCGTCGAGATCATTAAGGGCTACCCGCTTGATCCCATCATAAACGACTCGATGGCCGGCATGATTGCAATATGGCTGGCGTGGACCGAGCTGGCCGGGGCCCTGGCCCTACTGCTCGGTATCTGGCCGCGGGCGATGGGGCTGCTATTCAGCTTCCTGATGGTGGTCTTTATCGCCGGTCTGGCCCAGGCTCTCGGGCGCGGCATAGACATCCGCTGCGGCTGCTTCGACCTGTCCCCTGAGGCGGCCGCTCGTGACTGGGCGTCGCTGTGGCAGGAGGGGTTACTGCTGCTGGCTTGCCTGTGGGTATGGCTCGGCCACTGGCCGCCATCGCGCCGGCAGGCGGCTCCGGCTGAGGAGCTTGCGCCGATGTAGCGCTCAGGCGAAATAATCGCGCAGCGGCTTGTTGCGGCGGGGCTGGCGCAGCTTCTTGAGGGCTTTGGCTTCAATCTGGCGGATGCGCTCGCGGGTCACCTCAAAGATATGGCCGACTTCCTCGAGCGTGCGCGGGTAGCCGTCTTCCAGACCGAAGCGCAGCTTGAGCACCTCGCGCTCGCGTTCGGTGAGCTGGCCAAGCAGCCGGTCGAGCTGCTCGCGCAGGGCCATATTCGAGGCCACATCCACCGGAGTTTCGTCTTCGTCATCGGGCACGAAGTCACCCAGGTGGCTATCGTTCTCCTCCCCAACCGGCGCCTCCAACGAAAGCGGCTTGGGGGCAATCCGTCTGATCTCCGCCACGCGCTCCATCGGCATGTCTATTTCCAGAGCAACTTCCTCTAGCGTAGGCTCACGACCCAATTGCTGGAGCAGTTCACGGGAGGCTCTGACCAAGCGATTGATGGTCTCGACCATGTGTACCGGCACACGAATGATCCGGCTCTGGTCGGCGATTGACCGGGAGATCGCCTGGCGGATCCACCAGGTGGCGTAGGTGCTGAACTTATAGCCCTTGCGGTAGTCGAATTTCTCCACCGCACGCATCAGCCCGACGTTACCCTCCTGGATGAGGTCGAGAAAGCCCATCGCCGATCGCCCCGTGTACTTGCGCGCGATGCTGACCACCAGGCGCAAGTTGGCCTCGGTGAGCGCCTGCACAGCATCTTCATCTCGTACCCTCAGGCTGGCGTCATCCACGGTGTTGGCACTCACCTGGCGATTGAGGAAGACTGCCACCGGTCGGCTCAGTCCAACCTCCTCCTGCTCCGGCGCGGGAAAAGAGGCTTCCACCGCCAGGGCAGGCGGTGTGGCGGTCGTATTGAAGTCAATCCGGACCGGCTCCTGCAGCGGATAGCCGCTTCGGCCTACGAGCCCCTGCTTGCCGCCCTCCACGACCAGCGTATAGAGCATTTGGCTGGTGAGCGGAATAGCCGGGATAAACCGGACCTCGCGGCGCTCGTCGTCATAGTGAAGCGCCCCGGCCACGGGGCTGTTCATTGCGTCGTAGAGCCGTACGACATCGGTGTTGACTGAAGCCGGGTCCAGGCACCGGTCAAAGGTAATCACCAGAGCGCGCGCCACGTCGAAATCGGTAGCTCCTTCGGCCGGCTCGCTTGCCGCAACCCGGGGCGCGGCCTTGGCGAGTGTAGACCGAAAGCTGAACCTATGGTTCCTGGCCAGGCGGCGGCCATCTGTGCTGGTCACCCCCTCATCCCGCGCCCGCCCCGTTACGGTACAC
>CAYNMY010000075.1:0-8027 GCA_964398275.1 uncultured Armatimonadia bacterium
TACCGAAGACTACCTCCGGATCATCGTCCCCCGCCGGATAGCAGGGAACGCCTATCATATACAGGCCTGCTTCATCCAGTAACGTCGGGGGGCTCGCGAAGCAGGGATAACCAGTGAAGTCCACGCTCGTGGCGTTACCGACCGTCTCATTCACCGTGGCCTGCTCGCTGGTAGCGACGAAGCCGTATTGGGCCGCAGTCGGCGTTACCGTGTAAGTGCCGGCGACCAGGCCGCCAATGGTGTAGGTCCCATCGGCCGCCGTGGTTGTGGACTGGCCGTCAACATCTACCTGGACACCGGCCAGCGGCCCGCCGGAGTGGTCCGCGATAGTACCGGAGATCGAGTAGGTCTTCTGGGTGCCGACGAAGTCTACGCCGGTGGCACTTCCCACGGTCTCGTTGACCGTCACTTGCTCACTGGGTTCGGTGAAGGTGTACTCGGCCAGAGCGGGCGTCACCGTGTATGTGGCGGCCACCAGTCCGTCAATGGTGTAGGTCCCATCGGCCACGGTAGTGGCGAAGTGCCCGCCAGCACCGACCGCAACCCCCTCCAGGATCTGGCCGCTGTCATCGGTGATAGTACCAGATACCGAGTAGGTATTCCGGGCGCCGACGAAATCTACATCGGTAGCACTTCCCACCGTCTCGTTGACCGTCACTTGCTCGCTGGGCTCAGTGAAGGTGTACTCGGTCAGCGTCGGAGTGACCGTGTAAGTGCCGGCGACCAGCCCGTATATGGTGTAGCTACCATTAGCCGCAGTCGTTGCCGCGTTGCCGTCAGCAGTGACCTGCACCCCGGCCAGAGGCGTACCCGCGTTGGTCACGGTACCGGATATCGAGTAGGTCTTCTGCGTGCCGACAAAGTCCACATCGGTAGCATTGCCAGCAGTTTCATTGACCGTCGCTTGCTCGCTGGTCTCAGCGAAGGTGTACTCAGCGAGGGCCGGAGTCACCGTGTAGGTGCCGGCCAGTAAGCCACCGATGGTGTAGGCGCCGTCCGCCGCCGTCGTCGCCGAGTGCCCATCGGCGGTAACCTGGACCCCCGCCAGAGCCTGGCCTGTACTGTCGGTGACGGTGCCCGAAATTGAGTAGGTATTCTCGGTGCCGACGAAGTCTACGTCGGTGGCATCGCCCACCGTTTCGTTGACTGTCACATCACTGCTGGTTGGGTCGAAGGTATACTCCGTCAAGGTTGGAGTGACCGTGTAAGTGCCGGAGACCAAACCAGCTAGGGTATAGGTGCCATCGGCGGCGGTCGTAGTCGAATGGCCGTCAGCAGTGACCTGCACGCCGGCCAGGGGGTCGCCGGTGTTCGTCACAGTTCCCGAGATCGAGTAGGTCTTCTGCGTGCCGACGAAGTCAACGTCGGTGGCATCGCCCACCGTCTCGTTAACCGTTGCCTCCCGGCTGACCGGGTCAAAGGTGTACTCCGCCAGGGCGGGCGTGACCGTGTAGGTCCCGGCCAGGAAGCCGCCTATCGAGTAAGCGCCATCGGCGGCGGTCGTGGTCGAGTGGCCGTCTATGGTGACCTCGACCCCTTGCAGGGGTTGGCCGGCGCTGTCGGTAATAATGCCCGATATCGAGTAGAGATCCGGAGCGCCGACGAAGTTCACGTCAGTAGCACTTCCCGCATTCTCGTTGACCGTTACCTGCTCGCTGGGTTCAGTGAAGTAGTATCCGGCCAGGGCGGGAGTTACCGTATAGGTGCCGGCCACCAGGTCGCTTATGGTGTAGGTGCCGTCGGCCCCCGTGGCATCCGACTGCCCGTTGGCAGTTACTTGGACACCCTCCAGCGGGTCGCCGGCGTTGGTCACTGTCCCGGAGATCGAGTAGGTCTTCTGGGTGCCGACGAAGTCAACGCCGGTGGCATTGCCCTCGGTCTCGTTGACCGTTGCCTCTCGGCTCACCGGGTCAAAGGTATACTCCGCCAGGCTCGGCGTCACGGTGTAGGTCCCCGCTAGCAGGCCACCTATCGTGTAGGTGCCATCGGCCGCCGTGGTGGTCGAGTTGCCGTCAGCAGTGACCTGGACACCAGCCAGCGGATCGCCGGCGTTGGTCACGGTGCCCGAGATCGAATAGGTCTTCTGCGTCCCGACGAAGTCAACGTCGGTGGCATCGCCCGCGGTCTCGTTGACCGTCACTTGCGCGCTGGTCGGAGCGAAGCTGTACTCAGCCAGGCTCGGCGTCACCGTGTAGGTGCCCGCTACCAGCCCGCTTATCGTGTAGGTGCCATCGCCCGCCGTAGTGGCTGACTGGCCGTCGGCAGTGACCTGGACACCAGCCAGAGGCGCGCCCGCAGTGGTCACGGTGCCGGCTATCGAGTAGGTCCTCGGAGTGCCGACGAAGTCTACGCCTGTGGCATCTCCCAGGGCCTCGCTGACCGTCACCTGTTCGCTGGTATTGGTGAAGGTGTATCCGGCCAGGGACGGAGTCACCGTGTACGTGCCGGCCAGCAGCGCATATATTGCGTAGTCACCGTTGGCCGTCGTGACGGTGGTTTTCCCCTCCGTCATTACTTGGACGCCCGCGAGCGGGTCGCCGCCGCTGTCGGTGATCGTACCCGAGATGGTATAAGTCAGCGGGCTTTGATAGTCACAGACAACCGTAACCCCGCGGTTACGCAGCGCCTCTACATCGTCACTGGCCTGGCCGCCGGGGCGTAGATCCAACTTGTTATAGCTTATGTCCACGTAATCCCCGGTCGCCAAGCCGGCATTGGCAACCAACGAGGCGATATTGCTGATCAGGTTGTTATTCAGGTGCAGGTATGTCAGGTCGTTGAGGCCCGCCAGGGCGCTAAGGTCCTGGATACTGTTCTGGGCCAGATGTAGCGTGCTCAGGCTGCCCAACGCCGCCAGGACCGCGAGGTCGGAGATCTGGTTGTCGGACAAATGCAAGTTGGTCAGACTGGTGAGAGTTGACAGCGAGGTGATATTGCCAATCGCGTTGCTATTCAGATATAGGTACTGCAGACTCACCAGGCCGGCCAGTGGGCTGAGATCGCTGAGCTGATTGCCAGACAAATACAGGTATTCCAGAGCCGTGAGGCCGGCCAGAGACCCGATATCAGTGAGCTGGGCGCCATTCAACTGCAAATAGGTCAGCTTGTCGAGCCCCGACAGATACCCGATACTGCTGATGGGGTTATAGCCCAGCCCTAGTTGCATAAGGTTGGTCAGCCCAGCGAGCGGCTCGACACTACTGAACTGGTTCCCGGACAGATTCAACTGCTGCAGGCTGGTCAGACCAGAGAGGGCGCTGACGCTGCTGATCTGGTTATTCTGCAGTGACAGGAGCATAAGGTCGCCAAGATTCAACAACGGCTCGACACTGCTGACCTGGTTATCGGCGAGGTCCAGAGTGGTGAGCTTGGTCAACGCCGACAGCGCCGCCAGGCTACTGATCTGATTGTCGTGGAGCTTCAGCGTGGTCAGATTAGTACAGTATTCCAGCCCCTCCAGATTCGCTATGGTGCGGTTAGAGCCATCGAGGGTGGTCAGCCCCAGTAGGTCTGTGTCATAAATGTGCCCGGTGAGCTTGGGGATGGCCTCCCGTACCACCGCCTCCAGGTTGGGATCGGGGAAGAGTACCGACTCATGCTCAGTAACGCCCTGCACGTATGACCCGGTGGCCAGCTTGCCTTCACTGCACGTGACTGCCACGCTGATCCGGTAATCAGCTTCTTCGCCGCTGATGCTTGCCGGTGCGGTCCAGACCGGATTCTGCGCGGTGGCATCATCGAAGCTGCCCGCACCGCCCGTGGCGCTCCATTCATAAGTCAGACTATGCCCCAGCGTGCACTCGGCACCGACGCTACACTGCACCTGGCCACCCAGCAATACCGGATTGGGATCGCCCTCCGGGCCAGCGGTGATTGTCAGCTCGTGGCCCGGCGAGGTCACGTACTGGGTGTAGGAGCCACTGGCTGATTTGCCTTCACTGCACGTGACCGTCACGCTGATTTCGTACTCCACCGTCTCACCAGAGACGTTCTGCGGAGCAGTCCACACCGGATTCCGTGCCGTGGCGTCATCAAATCTGCCGGCGTCGCCTGCCGCGCTCCATTGATACGTCAGAGCATGCCCTTGAGTATCCTGGGCGGTCACACTGCACTGCACCTGACCAGCCGACGCGACCGGATTGGGAGTGCCGGCTGGTCCCTCGGTAATTACTACCATGTCCTCCCCCTCGGGAGTGCCGACAAAATCTATCTCCGTAGCATCGCCTGTGGTCTCGTCGAGCGTGACCTGCGTGCTGGTGGGATCGAAGAGGTAGCCAGTGAGGCTCGGGGTTACCGTATACGTGCCTGCCAACAGTCCCGCTATCGTGTAGGTCCCATCAGCTTCTGTCGTGGCGGAGTGTTCTTCGTCGGCGGCGACTTCGACCTCGGCCAGCGGCTGCCCAGCGTTGTCAGTGACAGTACCCGATATGGAGTAAGCCATAGGGATAATCTGCAGGGGATTACCATCCCACTCCGTCCACTCCGACCAGGTGCCGGCGCTGCACTGCACCCGGAAGGAAATGTTGTGGTCGCCCTCGGACAGATCACTCTTATCAAACTCCGCCGCTGTGCTAATGGTGCCGTCCAGGTCTGACTCCCACTCGTAGGCCGCAATGGTATGACTCGGCTCACTGTCCTCGCCGTGCCCGGCAAAGTGCACCGGCTCGCCGACCTCCTGGGGGTTGGGACTAATCTCGTCAATTATCGCCGTGACCACGTGGCCGACGTGGCGGATTACCGTGACCGCATAGTGAATCAGGGAGGGATCATAGTACCATCCCCCCCAGGTCATCTCGTGATCGCTGTGATCCCAGGTATCGTGTATATAAACCTTATTGGTACCGGAATCGTAGCCAAAACCCATCATCGAGTGGCCCATAACCTGAATCATAACCGGCCGGCCGGCGTCAATCTCGCCCTGGAAGTCTTCGTACGAGAAGCCTTGTATGTTGCCCCCGTATCCCAGAATGTACTGCGTGAAGTTCTGGTTAACTACATAACCGCGCGACTCGGCAAACAGGCGCATACCGTGGCAACCGTCACGGTAGTCCGGCTCGCCGCCGGTGTAGTCATATAGCGGGCTGCCGTCAGTGTAGGCGAAGAATATGGTCGCACCGTCGAAGGTCACGCCCCACGCGTACTGATTAGTCCCCATGAAGTCGGCGGTGCAATTAGCGTACTCATGCTGGGTCCAGCCGCCGGTCATATAGGGGTCTTGCGCTGTGCTACCGTATGCCACCCAATAGTCGTCAACATGGCCGCGCTCTGCGAGGCCATCATAACCCATGTGGGTAGCGCTGAGCGAACACTCGCCATAACCCCACGCCGAATTGTTCAGGGGAAAGACCCCCCCGTTGGTGGGACCGGCGTACATGTTGGGATAGCCGTGGGTATCGTACCAGCCGAACATCATCGCCGCTGTGGTGGCCGAGCAACCGTAAGACCAGTCCAGGGCGGGAACGTCTTCTAGAACATTGATCCCCATCTGCGGATTGGGCTTAGGAACAACGACCGGTCTGGCTCTGAGGACCGCCGGCGGCCGACCGGGGACAATTATCTTGTCCACCAGTTTCCCGTTGTAGACTGACGTATCTACGACATAAGGGTTATCAGCAGCCCATACGGCCGGGCTGGTGCCGACAAAACCTGCCACCGCGGTAATGACTACGAGGAGAACGACAATAACCGGCAGCCGTCTGAGGTGAGAATAGCAGGGCATCTTTGGAACCTCCTAGGGCACGCCGCAGTTTTGGGTGTTCCGACACAGCCAATGATTCAACAACAGCAGTAAGGTCGCCCGGAAGGGTAATAATCCTCTTCCCCGATTCACCTGGCGCTCCGTGTTCCAGATGACCCGACCTGCTGCAGAATCAAACGGCTACTTGCACATCTCTCCCTTGCCCTCCAGAACAGTTATGGAGGGGGCCCAGTGTGCAGATTAGTCATAGAGACTGTTGCCAAACCCGGTAGGAGCAGCATTCCTGCCGCGAACTCCCTCTTGGTAGGAGCGGCATTCCTGCCGCGAACGTTAGGGATCAGCCTATCATCGGGACAAGAATGTCCCTCCTACCGATTTGAGGTCTGTCCCACCCCAGAGCCTCCGTGCCAGGCGAGCCCGCCGGTGCCTTTTGCAACAGTCTTCATAATCGAGATTCTTGGTACTACTAAGCAGGCTACTTTAGCTTACATCGCAAGGCGATTCAAGTCAAGCATAAAATGCCTTCTTATCCACAAGGGACATTGGACGGCGGCGGCGAAATATAGTCTGAGCGCGTGTCCTGTCCTCATCAAACCGTTGCAGGCAGGTGATACTGTTTGAACAATAGCCAGGTAGTCTTCACGGTCGCTGCATTGATGCTGCTTGCCGCGCCGGGCTTACACGCCAGGAGCTACCCGGTCAACCACCCCGTCTTCCCCGTCGATCCCGAGAAAGTGGATGTAGGCAAGTTGCGTGCCGAGACCGAACAGGCGATGGCGTTCACGCCCGCCCAGATTGACGAGTTGCTGGTTGCTCGTACTACTTTCTACAACGTTGACTGTCCCAACTGCGAGGGCGGTAACCCCTCAAGAGCTGAGCGCTGGATATGGTCCATTGACGATCCCGATCATATCAAATGCAAATTCTGCGGAATGGTATTTCCCAACGACAACTATCCCCTGGACAAGGAGGACAGAATTACGGACTCGACCGGCGAGGTGCACAGCTACCGCTACTGGGAAGGCGAAGCCGGATATAAGCACTACCTACAGATGAGAATTGACAATTGCAAGAAGCGCTACATTGAGGGCATGGCGAAGAAGCTAGCCAGTCTTTACGCCGCCACCGGCGAGGACAAATACGCCCGCCAGGCCGCGTTAATACTCAACCGGGTCGCGGATGTGTATCCGCACTACAGCCCACACGGTGTCGAGAGTTGGGGTACAATGGCCACGATAATCTACGAGATTCAACCCCCGCCTGTGCCCGAGGACGGCTTGTGGCCTGTACCCACGGACGGAAGCGGCTACAACCGCTTTCCCCCTCTGGGCAAAGCGATATATCCCTACTGCTCAGCTCGGTGGGGCGATAGCGGGGACAACTGGTTCTACGCAGAGATGCCCTACAGTCTTGCTCTCGCCTACGATCGGATTGCCCCCAGCTCTGAACTGGACAAGTTATCGGAAGAGCTGGGCGAGGATGTCCCGGCCAAACTCGAAGACTTCTTCCGCCAGACCGCCAACTTCGCGCGGACTTTCCCGGTGCAACTGGGCAACATGACCCCCAAGTTGTGCCGGGCGTTCGCTGTGATAGGCCGCGTCATCGGCGAACCCGAGTTCGTTCACGATGCCTTCCGCCGCATCTGGCGGATGTTGGAGGTCAGGTTCTATCCCGATGGTATCTGGCGTGAGGGCACCCCCGCATACCATAACATGACTATGGGCGGTCTGGTGCAGTGTACTCGCGTATTGAAGGGCTATTCGGACCCTGAAGGTTACGTCAACCCCATAGACGGTCTACACCTGGAGAACACCGACCCGGACAAGGATTTGCCCTTCCTGGCCGAGGCACAGGCAGCAGTGAGCAAGCTGAAGCTGCCTACGGGCCACTATGCGGCAATTCACGACTCCTGGGCACAGACGAGCCTGGGACGCTCCGTGGGCAGACCGAAAGATACACCGCTGAAGTCACACTTGCTGTGGGGCTACGGGCATGCGATACTCGGCCTGGGAGCCGGCGAACTCGCCACGCAGGCGCACCTGCACTTTTCCGGATGGTACGGCCACGGGCACGAAGACAACCTCAGCCTGCTGCTGTACTCTCACGGCAAGGAGCTGCTGCCCGACCTGGGCTACACGCACACCGATTTGCGACCCTTCACAATGAACAGCCTGGCGCACAACGTGGCAGTTGTTGACGGCAAGAGACAACAGGCCCGTGCCACCAGTGTGCCAGCCGACGGCTACCTGGTATCCTATGCCGTGCTGGGCGACCTCCTGCGCTACGCCGAGGCGGGCACGCTGTACGGCGTGTGGGGCGTGGCCACCAG
>CAYNMY010000076.1:0-3444 GCA_964398275.1 uncultured Armatimonadia bacterium
CCCGCTGGCGGGACCCGCGATTTCGGCTCCCGGGGCGAGGGGGCCGGACGGCTTATTCCCAGTGAGGAAATTCTCGCCTGCATTGATTTTCTGCTGAGGGGCCAACGCGACGATGGCGCTATACCTGATCGCGTGGAATCCGACGGCAAAGCGATATATATGGCCGGCCCGGAAGACGCGCCGCTGGGCGAAGACCCACCAACAGACAATGCACAGTTCATGGTAAAGTTGATCGGGGCTTATGTGGACCTCACCGGCGAGTACGCTGCTTTTCTGGAGCGCCGGGAGCAGTTGTACGAAGCTATGGCCCAGGTCCCGCGGGCCGATGACGGGCTGGTGGTGATTGACCGCAACCGCCCGCACGCCCCCTACGGATTCACTGATAATGTCGCCAAGACCGGCAAGGTATTCTTCTCATCGCTATTGTACTGGGAGGCGTGCCGGCGGCTGGCCGAGCTGTGCGCCCACTGCGAGTACCACGGAGAGGCGCACGAGTGGTACGAACCTGCCGAGCAGCTCAAGCGCAGTCTGGACCAGTTCTATGACCGCGAATACGGTCTCTACCGGGCCGCCTCCGGAGAATGTAACCAAATTGATCTGTGGGGCAGTGCATACGCCTGCGTGGTGCGAGTGGCTTCGAAAAGCCGGGCGCGCACGATCGGGCAGTTCTTCTGCGAGGCACCGGAGGTGAGCCTGTGGCACGGGCACATCCGGCACCTGCCGGTCGGCGAGTACTGGGAACGGATGCTCGTCGAAATCGAGCCGGAGACGTACCAGGACGGCGCGTTCTGGGCAGTACCGAGCGGATGGGTAGCGCAGGCGATGGCGACCTACGACCAAGCTGCGGCCCGGGATCTGATATCTGGTGTGCTGGGCGTCTGGCGCGAGGAAGGCGTCTTCGAGTGCATCAGCCCGTACGCTCCGCCCAAGGACGAGGGATATGCCGCCAGCGCCGCCTGTATACTGGGCGCAGTGCGGGCGGCCAAGAAACTAGGAGTCAGAAATGGCCCGCCCGCTTGAAGAACTGGTACGTGAGGTCGAAGGGGCAATTGGGCAGCCCATTGCGCTCCGGGCGGTCCGCACGCCGGAGCGGGAGTTGCGCGGGCGTATAGTGTCCCGGACAGGCTACTTGCTGCTGGAATACCGCGATGATACGCCCGGGTACTTCTGGCATCATGACGTAATCAGAGAGCTGCTGGCACTGGTCCGGCAGGGCTGCGAGGAATTTGTGCTATACGACTGGGACGCGGCCCGGCAGGGCCTGGCCGGCGAATCAAACCAGGACTTCACCGAGGACGAATGATGCAAAGCTGCCGCACGCTGCCCACCAGGATGGTTTTCAACGCGATTGTGATCGGCTGTTGCCTGGCGCTGAGCGCGATATCCTGCGGCGATAGCGACAAGAGCGGCGAGCCGCGGGTGGTGGCAATCGTAAACGGTACGCCGATCACCGAGGCTCAGCTCATCGAGCGCCTCAAGTACGGCCCGGGGCCGCGGGCGCTGCTGAGAAGGATTGATGTCCATTTGATATCGGCGGAGGCCGCCCGGCGCAAGATCAGGCCGGGCCGCGAGCAAGTCGAGCTCAAGCTCAGCCAGGCGGCCTCGCGATTCGGCTCCGAGCAGGAGCTGGCGGCAATGCTGCGCCAGCGCAACGCCTCGCTGGCTGAATTGAAAGACCGCCTGCGCCTGGACGCGATGCTCGATACGATAGCAATGCAGCAGATCACGATCGAGGATGGCGAAGTGCAGCAGTATTATCAGGAGCACCTCGATGAATTCTCGCACGGTGAGCAGGTGCGGGCGCGGATGATACTGACCGAGACTCAGGAGAATGCGGAAACGATTAAGGGGGCCCTGGACGCTGGGGGCGACTTCGCCGGGCTGGCTGAGGCGCTGTCCATTGATCCCGCCACCGCCGAACAAGGCGGCGATATGGGCTACTTCGAGCGCGAGGATTACGCCCAGGAAATAGCAGAGGTGGCCTTCGCCCTGGCACCGGGGCAAGTCAGCGCCCCCTTTGCGGTCCCGGACGGCTACTGCATCATCAAAATCGAGGAGCGCCGCCCCGCCGGCGTAAAGCCGCTGGAGCAAGTACGCGACCAGATCATCTCGCGCCTGAAGCATAAGCAGCGCGGTAAGATGCGCCAGGAGTGGCTGGTGCAGCAGCGCCAGCGGGCGCGACTCAAGATCCCGGACCCGCGGCTGCGCGGGCCCGTAGATGCGCTGTTGGACAGCGCCCCTCCGCCCAATCCCTATGAGTTTTGACCGGCGAAGAGCGAAGCGAGGCTACTGCTCCAGCCACGTCAGCGGGTAGCCGCCATACTTGTAGAACGACGAGTACAGCGCTTCGATGTTCTCGAAGGGCACCTCCGGGCCGATCTCGCCGTGCAGCATCACGCCGCCGTTGAAGTTGCCGAACGCGGCGATGGCCTCCTTGGCCTTATCTTCAACCTGCTCCGGGGTGCCCCAGGGAATGGCCCACTGGCGGTCAATGTCGGTGCGGATGCAGATCCGTCCGCCCACAATCGCGGCCACGCGCTCTATACCCATACAGTCGTGCTGCGGGTTGAGCAGGGTGACACCGATTTCGATGAGGTCTTCGATTATATCCAGAATGTAGCCGTCGGTGTGCATCCAGACGTGGATGCCGGCATCGCGGGCCATCTCGAAGACCCGGCGGTAGCGCGGCTTGAAGAAGCTGCGCCACTGGTCGGGATGGATCAGCAGCCGGTCCTGCGCGCCCCAGTCGTCGCCCAGGACGATGCAGTCCACGTCGGTCTTGACATACCGCTCCAGCGCGTACAGGCTCCGCTCGACCAGGCGGTCGGCCAGCTCGTGGACGCCTTCGTTGTCTTCCCCGAGGTCCATGAAGAGATTGCTGGGCCCGCGCATGTGCTCCATCGTCTCGAAGAAGCGCCCGCACGGGACCTTGACGAACTCCTCGGGATGGCGCGCTTTGACCTGGGCGGCAAACTCCTCGTAGTAGCTGTCATCGCGAAGCGGCGGGAACTCGTAAGTCCGCCACGCATCCCAGTCCGGGATCGCCGGCCGTAGCACCTCGCCGGAGGTGTAGCCGCGTAGCCGCCGCCAGACCGTGCCCAGTGCATCCTGCCACTCGATGACGTCGGTGGAGTCCTCGCCTTCCTCGGGCTGTGGGAGGATGTTGCTCTTGATGTTCTCATTGCCGAAGTCGTCGGGGTACTTCTCAGCCAGGTCGAGCAGTCGTTGGCCGTGACGCCAGATCGCGCCCGGGAAGATGTAGTGATGAATCGGGCACCGGTCCGGCCCGGTGAATTCAATTGCCGCCAAAATGCGTTCGCGTGGGGTCATGGCTGTTATGCCCAATCGTCTCCCCGGGATTATTATCATTAAACCCATACGGGCGCAGGATTACCCGCCCCCAGTAGTTAGCCCACACGGCGCCCCCACAACCCGCCCCAACCG
>CAYNMY010000076.1:3454-8019 GCA_964398275.1 uncultured Armatimonadia bacterium
ATTATCATAAACCCCATCGGGGCGCGGCAGCCCGCGCCCCTATGCGTGCTAACCCTGGGCGCGGCAAGCAGCGCCCCTACGGTGGTGATGGGTGACACAGGGGACGCAGCAAGCAGCGCGCCGATCCGTGAACCCAGAGGGCGCAGCAAGCAGCGCCCCTACGGTGTGTGTTTACGGCAAGATTCGCTCGGTGCGCAGGCGGGGCCACAGCTTGGCCACCCGGAAGCCCTCGGCGTACCTGACGCCGCACTGGTGGCCGCGGGTGCGGGCGATCACGTCAAGGAACTCCGCCACGTCCATATTGTCGTGGTCCATCATCCACTGCACCTGGCTCTGGTGGCACAGCAGCGCCCCGCGCTTCTTCTCAAAAGTGTCGGTGATGTCCACGTACAGCTCGGGAATGAAGTTGGTCGCCGCTACCGTGTCCATGTACAGGATCGCGGCGAGATGGTCCTGCGCGGGGTGTTCCGTCTCGATATGCGGCACCGTAGACAGGAAGCTCGCCGCAAAGACCAGGTCTGAGGCGGTGCGGTGGTCGGGATGGTAGTCTTCAGGGGAGTGGGTGATGATCACATCGGGATTAGCCCAGCGGATGGCGTCAATCATCAGTGTCCGCGTGCGCTTGTCGTGAAAGAGCCATTCGTCATTCTCCCCGATCATCAGGAACTGCGCCCCGATGGTCTCCGCGGCCTTACGGGCCTCGTTGGTGCGGATCTCGGTCAGCTCGTCAGGCGGAATCTCTACGCTGCCCATATTACCATTGGTACAGACCACGTTGAAGACCTGGTCACCGCGCTCGACATACTTGGCCAGCGTCCCCGCGCACAGAAACTCAATATCGTCCGGATGAGCACCTACTGCCATTATGCGCATTTGCCTCACTGTCCTTTCGTCAGAGATCCTCGTAAATCGGGAAGGCCTCGCATAGCTCCTGAACCTGGCCCCGCACTTCTTCGAGGACCTCAGGACTATCCCGGCCTTCGTGGATGACTCGGGCTATCCATTGCCCCACCAGCTTCATCTCCGGCTCTTTCATGCCCCGGCTGGTCAGCCCGGGCGTGCCGGGCCGGATGCCGCTGGTCTCGGCGGCCGGGGCCGGATCGCCGGGGATCAGGTTCTTGTTGACCGCCATACCCGCCGCTTCCATCAGATCGGCAGCTTCCCGGCCGGCGATCTGCTTGTTGCGCAGGTCCACCAGCAGCAGGTGGTTGTCAGTGCCGCCGGTGACCAGCGTGAAGCCCTCCTCCAGCAAGGCCTGGCCCAGAGCCTGGCAGTTGCGGACGATCTGGCGCTGATACTCGCGGAAGCCGAATTCCTGGGCTTCTTTGAAGCAGACCGCCTTGGCCGCGATAATCTGCATCAGCGGCCCGGCCTGGATACCGGGAAAGACCGCCCGGTCAATCTGGTCAGCATACTCTTGCTTGCACAGAATAAGTGCTCCGCGCGGCCCGCGCAGGGTCTTGTGGGTGGTGGAGGTGATGACATCAGCGTAGGGCACCGGCGTCGGATGCGCCTCGGCGGCCACCAGCCCGCAGATGTGGGCGATGTCGGCCATGAGGTAAGCGCCCACCTCGTCGGCGATCTCGCGGAACCTCTTGAAATCAATGATGCGCGGGTAGGCGCTGTATCCGGTGATGATGAGCCGGGGCCGGACCTCCTTGGCGGCCGCCATTATCATATCGTAGTTGAGCTGGTCATTATCGGGATCGAGGCCGTAGAAGTGAGCCTCGTAGAGCTGGCCGCTGAAGGTAATCGGCGAGCCATGGGTGAGGTGACCGCCCGTGGCGACGCTCAGCGCCATTATCTTGTCGCCAGGCTTGAGCAGAGCGTAGTACGTGGCCATATTAGCCTGCGAGCCGGTGTGGAGCTGGACGTTGGCGTGGTCTACGCCGAACAGTGCCATGGCCCGGTCAATAGCGAGCTGCTCCAGTTCGTCGTAGAACTCGCAGCCGTTGTAGAAGCGCTTATATGGATAGCCCTCAGCATACTTGTTGGTGAAGACCGAGCCCATCGCCGCCATCACCGCGCGGCTGGCGTAGTTCTCCGAGGGGATGAGCATGAGCGTCGTCTTCTGGCGCTCCAGCTCGTCTTGCATGATCCTGTAGACCTGGGCGTCGGCCTGATGCAAACTTCGGTTCATTATTCTCACTTCTTTCAGCTGAGCAGGGCATTATTGCCTGGCCCGAGAGAGGTCTAAGCATTGTCTAAAGACAGAAGCTAGATTCGTGCGAGGAAGGCGGTTGACCTTCTCGGCGCCACAGGTGGCCTGGTTGTACCGAGGTTATCGAACTGCCTGGGCGCTGTCGCCTCCTGTGGGGGCGAATGTGCGTGAGCACGTCCGCCCGTTTGCACGCCAGAATATCTTACCGCCAGCCCACAGATGTATGCGACTGCTTCACCACGGGCGGATGTTCCTGTGGCTCGACAAGCTCACCACTAAGGCGGAACATCCGCCCCTACATACGGCCACATCCGACAGGCGAGACGCCTGTCCTACCGAGCCTCGCTCAGCAGGATCTCGTCTTCGCTGAACGAATCGCCGATTGCAGTCGCCCACACAGACCAGGGTCTTGCATCGCTGCTGTGCCCACGGCCACCGCATCCCCGCCAGCCGCGATGACGCGGTCCGCTTGTGCGGCCGTCTTGATTCCGCCGCCGATTATGAGAAACAGGCCGGAGCTTTTGAGGCGGCTAAGGGCCTGCAAGCCCTCGTTACTGAGTGCGTCATAAAGATTCGCGTGGATGATATTGACTCCCGCCTCCGCCATCACCTCAACAGCTTGCTCGATATCCCGTGCGTCCTCCACACCGATCTTCGCGATGAAGGGGAGGCTGGTGGCATCGAGGATCGCGCTGATCCACTCGCGCAGCGCAGGCCAGTTCTCCCGGCGCAGCAGCGCCATGCCCAGTCCGTGGCGGGTGAACATTTCCATTGACGAATGAAGGCAGAGCGAACTGTAGTCGGCTCCTGCTTCTTCGGCTGCGAGCAGGAAGTCTACGCTGTCGGCGACGGCGACGCTGATGATACTGACGCCGACGGCCGCGCCGCTTTGCCGCGCGGCTGCCACGTGTTCATTCAGGTATTCGGCGTAATTCTCGCGGCCGGGCTTGAAGACGAAGTGCGAGGGATAGGGGACATCATCGCCCGCATCAACAATGTACGTGCCCAGCATGACCAGCGCCGCGCCGGCACCATACTTGGCGCAGTACGGCCCATCGCCGTGTCCGCCCAGTTCGGCGAGCGCGACTCCGTTCTGCAGTTGCTTATGTGCATCGCTCATACCGCACCTCCTCCATCGCTCAGTGCCAGAAGTGGCGCATGCCAGTGAAGATCATCACCAGCCCGTGTTCGTTGGCGACAGCGATGACCTCCTCGTCGGCGCGTGAGCCGCCCGGCTGGATGACTGCAATCGCGCCGGTGGCCGCCGCCGCGTCCAGCCCGTCGCGGGCCGGGAACATCGCGTCGGAAGCCAGTACCGCCCCTGCGGCGCGGTTACCGGCCTTGCGAGCGGCGATTAGGCACGAGTCAATCCGGCTCATCTGCCCGGCACCGCAGCCGACCAGCCGCGTGCCCTGCACCAGCACGATCGCGTTGCTCTTCACATGCTTGGCGACCCTGTCGGCGCAGAGCAGCGACTCGAGCTGATCCGGCGTGGGCGGCTTCTCGGTTACTACCTGGATATCATCGGGAGCGACGAACTGGACGTCCTCGGCCTGGACGACCAGCCCGCCCGGGATCTTCTTCAGGTCGAAGTCGGGCTGCGCGGGCGCCTCGAACTGGTCCATCTGCATAATGCGCAGGTTCTTGTGTCGGCGCAGAAGCTCGAGGGCCTCAGGCTCGTACCCGGGGGCCACGATGGCCTCGGCGAAGGCGCTGATAATCAGCGATTCCTCGTCGCCGGACTCCTCGCGGTAGCGGGGCTCGATGACCGCGCGTAGAAAGTTCTTGCTGCCGATCATCTCGGCGGTCTCGGCGTCAATGACGCGGTTGAAGCCGATCACTGAGCCGAAGGCCGAGATCGGGTCAGCCGCCCAGGCATCCTGAAAGGCCTGCGCCAGCGTCGGGGCGCTGGCCAGTCCGCAGGGGTTGAGGTGCTTGATGATTACCGCCGTCGGCTCGGTGAAGTCGCGGGCGGAGGTCAGCGCGGCGGTCAGGTCCAGGTAATTGTTGAACGACAGCTCACGCTCGCCGTGAATCTTCTGAGCGCGGGCCAGGCCCGGCTCAGCCGCGTCAATCTGAGCGTAAAGCACGGCCTGCTGGTGGGAGTTCTCCCCGTAACGCAAATCTGCGCCTTGCTTGATGTACCACGGCGCGAAGTAGCCGGGGAACTCGCTCTCTTCGGTGGCGAACTCCCGGGAGAGATACTGGGCGATCGCCGCGTCGTACTGGCCGGTGTGGGCAAAGACTTCCAGGGCGAGCCGGCGGCGAGTCTCGTTGGACACAGCGCCGTCGTTGGCTGCCATCTCGGTGACGATATCGCCGTAGCGCTCCGGATTGCAGACCACCGCCACGCTGGCGAAGTTCTTGGCCGCCGAGCGCAGCATCGTCGGCCCGCCGATGTCAA
>CAYNMY010000077.1:0-7995 GCA_964398275.1 uncultured Armatimonadia bacterium
GCAGCTGCGACATACATCACTTACCACCTCCGTTTGGGCCACTAGCTAGCGTGCCCTATTCCGCAATTGCCTCAGCCAGCGCACGCAGGATCCGCTCGTGCCAGAACTTCCTATCAGTCAATTCCGCATACTCTTTCAGTACCGTCTGCATGTGTTGTGATGTGTGCGAGGATTTCGCCACTGCGAAGAACGCTACCTCGCTGTGGGACACACACATGCAGTCCTCTCGCGCGAGTATCTCGCCAATACGTCTACACTTGTTCGGCACTATCTCTTCCCACTTCTTGCCCCGCGCGCGATGCTGGTACACCACCAGGACCGAAGAGCCGTCCATTCGATAGAATATCCGATGCAGGTCCGGATAACACACGTACTTATCGGCCTCGGCAGGTCGTGTACGAGGCTCCAGCCCGGTATCTGGATCCAGAAACACGAGGGCTTGCCTGAGAGCGGGGTTGGGGATTTCTTCGAAATAACTCTTCCGGGCTTTGTGCTCGAAGTAACGGCAATCACGGTACGGTGTGTACTTGTACTGTTGCTCTTGGAAGAAGCGCCGGAGCTCTTTGATATTTTGCCGGTCCTGCTTAAGACACCCATCAAAGAACTCGAACAGTCTTGTGTGCCGGTCGCCAGCGGCTGTGTCCTGGGCATTACCTCCACGATCATTGGGCGTCAGCATGGGGATATAGGTGAGTTGAACCAACTCTGGGATATCCTCCATCATTGTCAGCAGGAGGTCCCACTTGAAGAAGTCGTGTTTGTCAGCGAAGAAACTGTTCTTCATGGTTGCTCCGTTCGTGCGGCCGGTGCCTGAAGACTGCGCTAGCGGCCCGCTGCCAACGGTTAGCTTGCTCGCCTCAGCTACGACTCAGTAGTTTTCGGCCCAAGGTTCGTAGTAGACCAGGCCCGGGTCGCGGTCAGCCCTCATACATGCCGTCGAGCGTCCGCAGGATCTGCTCGTGCCAGTCCAAAAGCGCCTGCGGCGTGCGGTCGAAGTAGTGGAAGTCTATGAACAACTCCGGCACCGGATTGATAAGCTCCCTCAGCCGGTCGGCTGAGGCGCCCGTGACGCTCCCGGCCTCAATCATCTCTTCTACCGCCCGCAGCAGCGCGATGTCCTCCAGTGCGGCGCGCGTGACCTTCAGGCGCAGCGAGGGCAGCATCGGCCCGCCTTCTTCGCGGGGCGGGTAGATGCGGAAGTTATTGCCGTTGTGGATGCCACCGTAGGGATAGCCGCCCATGCTATCGGAGAGCTGCAGCGTCTCCCAGAAGTCCTTGGGCGGGCCACCCGAGAAGCCGGTCCAGGTAAAGACGCCCTTGGCCCCGTAGTAGTACGACATGATCAGCGCCAGGCGATGCTCGAGTGCCGGGTTGTCAATCTCCATATTGGGCGCCATCGCCAGCGGGTCGCGCATCTGCCAGCGCACCGGCAGGTGGCAGTAGTAGTGCCATAGCTCGGGCTGGGCGATATTCCGGTGTTTCTCGGGATCATAGCGAATCGAGGAGACATCGGTCATCCAGATATCGCAGCCCTGCGCCAGATTCTCGTGCCACTCCGAGGCCAGATAGACCCGCAGGCCCGGGTACTTCTCGTGAATCATCTGGCAGAACGGGATATTCTTATTGACGAAGGTCTCGTCGTCGGGCTCGTCGGCATTGCTGTAGATAACCGCCTGGTCGAGCCACCCCCGCTGCTTGATGTGGTCGTAGAGCGCGTCCATCCGGTCCGCCTTGAAGCGGCCGATGTCGAACAGCTTCATACCGCGGTCAGCCAGGTACTGGTGCATCTCGTCGAACTTGCTGGTATCATCGGGGTCCCAGAAATAGCCGAGGGCGTCAATCGGTGACATGTGATGGTCCAGGACCATGCCGCACATATCGCGGTACTGCTCGTAGGTCAGCTTCCCGCCGGCGTGCTTGGTGCGGAACCAGCCGATGAACGGATAGTCATTCGACGCCAGCTTCAGCCCGCTGACTACCCGGATCGGCACGTTGATTTTGCACTGCTGGCTGCCGTCGGTGACCTTGACCTGGCACAGAATCGTCCCGCCCGGCATATCCGCGGGCAGGGGCACGTCCACCCAAAAGACGCCACATTCGAGGCCCTCTGCCAGGGCCACCGACGACTCCGGCACAAGCGGGTCCGGCCAGCGCTCGACGTTGTACCGGGGATAGGCCGGCTCGGCGGTCTTCACGAAGAGCTCGCGGAACAACTCGGCGGTGGCCTTGCCGCTGTCATCCGCCACGCTCACCTCGACCCGGTACTGCGCCCCGGAGGCCCCCGTTTTCGGCAAGATCCCGACCTGGAACGCTGCCGTGGTGCCCGCGGCCGCCCAGATGGCGTCGGCCCGGTCTATGCGCCCCGTGCGGTTGGCCGGGAAGCTGTCGCCACGGAACCAATACTTGTTCGGCCAGATCTTGACCAGGTCGTGGGTAATACCCACGCAGTAGTCAGCTTCGGGTGCATCGGCAACGCGCCCGCGGAAACGGGTAAGCTGGTCGGCGAAGGGCAGGCCCCAGGGGTCAACCGTGTTGGCAATCTCTTTTTCCGCCTCGGGCAGATCGGCAGGGACTTTGGCCTCCGCCATCATCATTGTGAGCATCAGCACGGCAGCGATTATGGCCATCTTGATAAGTTCGGGGCACAATGGCATAGCTCGACACCACCTCACAGCCGGCAGATTGGCAGCATGACTATACAGTCTACATTCGCTGCGACCTGCCGGAATCCTTCACGACGAGCCAGACGACGAGGTCCTGGGAACACAAAGAAAGCCCGATTGCGCCTGAGCAGACGCAACCGGGTAGATTATCGGCTACTGCCGGCCACTGCCTCCGGGCCGATCAGGAGTTATGCGTGGTGAACGAAGGCCTCGGTGATGCCATTGCGCTCGTCGTTGATAAGCTCATCGGGCACCACGCACATCTGGCCGGCCACGCTGCTCAGCGAGATGGTCTCACACTCGAACTCGAACGGATCACTGTTCTTGCGCTGGATGGTGATCATCACATCGGTCTCACCGGCACAGGCCCGGCGCACACCATTGTCGCCGACCGCGTAGGCCTCATCGAGGTCCACCTGCGACTGCGCCATGGCAAAGCAGCGCTGCATATTGCCCAGTCTTACGATGGCCGATAAGGTTGACCGGCGGGCTCTGTGTCAGGCAGGCTGACAGTGTCCCAGAAGGTTGTGGTGGTGAACGACTCCCGACGCAAGTCGGGTATAGCTAGTTGGGCGCCGTCCATCTCGGCGGATCGGTTCGCGATAATGCCGGGCAGTGCAAATTCGATGCCGCGATAGACGTCAATGGGCGGGGATTTGCCTGCCAATACCGCCTCGGTGAAGTACCGGGCATTCTTCAGATCGGTGCCGCCGTGACCCGAGCTGGTATCCTCGTCCCGCGCGGCGAGGCCAATATCAACTCTTTCCCATCCTTCCTCCTCCTCGCGGTCACGGTCGAACCGACGGCAGAAGCCCTCGTAGCTGAACCACTCCGCGCTGCCCTCCGTACCGAGTAGACGATAACGGTGTGCGCCATCGCCCGGCTGACGAGTGCTCAGCGTCACAGTGATCTTGATGAGCGTGCCTTTGGCCGTATGGAAGAGCGCGATCTGGCCGTCGGACCGGAGAGGAGCCTCCACACATCGCCAGGGAGCACTTCGGCAGGTGACGGAAACGACGCGGTCGTCCAGGACTTCCAGAAGCGGACCGAGGTCATGTGTAAGGTACTGGATAGGGGGCTGGTCGGCTCGCCAGATGGGCTTGCAGTCTGTGCGCCCCTGCGCTTTGGCCTCGGTGGGTGAGAGCCGGGAGCCGTCAGGAGCATAAAGGCTTTCTGGCAGGTAGTGAAGGTACTCGCCTTCGGCAATGGAGATGGCACCAAGGCGGCCTGCAAGGACCCACTTGCGCCAGTAGCGCAGGAAGTCAAGGAAACAGGAGTTCTCGCCCAGCATGTAGGTCTTTCCCGTGCGTTCCACGGTGTCGCGGAGGCGGATGAGTTCCCCTTCGCTATCGGCGCCTGGGACCTCGGAAAGCACGTGACAACCTGCCTCCATGGCCTGGCAAGCATGTTCCACCTGGCATTTGCCATTGCTGGCGACTACCACCGCATCAGGCTGCATGTCCAGCAGATCCTCAAACTCGGGTACCACTCGGCCACCCTCAGGCGCCAGCAACTCTTCGGCCCGCTCACGATTGGCCTCGAAACGGTCGCAACCGCCGATCACCTCGGCTTGCTCCAGCATCAGGAAGCTGCGCAGGTGTGTCATGCCGCGGCGAAGTCCCAGAATACCAACTCTAAGCTTTTTCATAGCCCATCTCCTGTTACTGATATTGGGGTGGAAGTTGCCTCCGCCATCATCTCGGCCCTGCCGACCTGCCATTGTGTCGAAATCGCGGCAGTGCTCCCAGGAGTTTCGGAACACTTCCCTATTGCTAGCGTACATACGGCTCAAGCTTCGGCCCGACGGGGAACTTCTGCAGCCGCGGGTACTTGGGCAAAGCCAGCGGCATTTCGGCTCGTGGGCTGATCAGAGGGCGCGCATAGTCCACGAAGGCCTCGCTGATGCCATTGCGCTCGTCGTTGATAAGCTCATCGGGCACCACGCGCGTCCGGCCGGCCACGCTGCTCAGCGAGGTGGTCTCACACTCGAACTCAAACGGGTCATTGTTCTTGCGCTGGATGGTGATCATCACGTCGGTCTCACCGGCATAGGCCCGGCGCACGGCACTTTCGCCGACCGCGTAGGCCTCGTCGAGGTCCACTTGCGACTGCGCCATGGCAAAGCAGCGCTGCATATTGCCCAGCCGGTCAAAGCGGCAGCGCACGCCCAGCTCCTCCTCGACCATATCACCCAGCGCCTGGGCAACCCCGCCGAGCCGGGCATGACCGAACTCATCCACCTTCTCCGAAGTGGTCGCCGCCCCCGAGTCAGCGAACGAAAAGCCCTCGGATACCGTAATCACCAGGTAACCGTACTTATCATAGGCCTCGTGACAGTCGGCCAGGAACTTGTCGGGGTCCACAGTCACCTCGGGCAGGTAGCACAGGTGCGGGGCCTCGCGGTCCTCGTGGCGGCCCAGGGCGGTCGCACCGGTCAGCCAGCCGGCATTGCGCCCCATAATCTCGATGACCTCCAGGTTGCCGAAGGCCTCCGCATCACAGGCGAGGTACTGCACCGCGGAGGCAGCAAAGCGCGCAGCGCTGCCGAAGCCAGGGCAGTTATCGGTGATAAGCAGATCGTTGTCAACAGTCTTGGGAACTCCGACGATCTTGATTTCCCAGTCGTGGGTCTTGGCCAGCTCCGAGAGCGCGTGACAGGCCGTCTGCGAGTCGTCGCCGCCGATGTAGAAGAAGTAGCGGATGTCGTGCGCCATAAACACTTCCATCGCCCGCTCCAGGTCCTGCTCGTTGGGCTTGAGCCGGCACGTGCCCAGGGCGGAGGAGGGCCGGTAGCGGATCGCTTCGACCAGCTCGTCATTCTCGCGAAACAGATCAATGAACCGCTCATCGAGCAGCCCTTCCATTCCGTTGAGTACGCCGTAAATGTGCTCGATTTCGTTCGTCTCGCGGGCGGCTTCAATCACGCCGGCCAGACTTGAGTTGATAACCATGGTCGGTCCACCGGACTGACCGACAGCAGCATTGCCTCGCAAAGCCATTTGAGATCATCCCTTCCGGATACTCCAAGTTGATTCGTGCGCTCAAAGGTCTTAGCTCGGCTAATATTCTCCGGAGCGGGCAAGACTCCTTCTGCCGGGAGGTCGATTGCCAGAGGAAGTGGTGGATTGCTTCACTCTGGCACTTGGGTCGTGTTCTCATAACGAGGGAGGAGGATCAGCAATTCGCGGAGAAAATGCAGTTCAGCCAAGGGAAGTAGCGCACGGTCCCCACATGAGGAGACCCATGCGTCAACTTCTTGCTTCACTTGTTTCGGAATCGGTAGCATAAAGGAGGTGATTGACGTGACCATCGCAGAGGCGAAGGAGAAGATTATGATGCAGTTGTATATTGGCAGGAAAGACGGGAAGGTCTGTCGGAATGTAGATAAGTTGCAGGAACAACTCGCAATTCCGCCGGACAGCATGCATGACGCTCTTTCCCTGCTCGCCCAAGAGGGGATGACCAAGAGCATCAGTAACGTTGACGTCACCATCGCTATGCCCGGGGGGGTGGATTGGGTCGAAGAGCACACACCACTCGCGGCGACGAGGCACCACGCGAAGAAGGAACGAGAAGCGGTCCTGCGTGCAGTGGCTGATGCCCAGGATGACGGCGTACGTCCCGTGCCGCAGGACGAACTCATTAGACGAACCAACATTGAACAGACCACGCTCCAGTTCCATATAGACTATCTCTTTGCACGTGGCCTCATTGACGAGCGCTTGGGCGGGGCAGTGCTTACCCTGCCAGAGGGCCGAGCTTACCTACAAGACTAGCACGAACACACGCGCCAAGTCAGGTTCGACAGCAAGGGGATATAGTCGGGCCGAGAATCCAAGGAGCTATCCCCAACCGTGAACTCCAAAGAACGCGTTCTGACTGCCTGCCGGCACGAACAGCCTGACCGCGTGCCGCTGCAGATATACCTGACTCCGGAAATCCGCCAGCAGCTTACCGAGTACTTCGGCCAGCGTGACTACCGCGAGGCCCTGGGGATAGATTTTCGTAGGGTGGGCGCGCCCTACCACGGTAAAATGGGCCCCGGTCCGGGGCTACCCGGCCAGGCTGAGCGCTATGACGAGTGGGGCATTGGCTATTCGCCCAAGGCGTATCGCGGCGGAGTCTATTACGAGTCTGTCGAGTTGCCCTTCGCCCTCCTCGAGACCATGGACGACGTCGAGAGCTATCCGTGGCCCTCGCCGGACGACTTTGACTATTCGGTCCTACCTGACGCCTGCGAGGCGCTGCGTGACTACGCCGTTCGCTCTGGCGGGGCGGGAATGCCCGATATTCTCAACGGGGTTTCGCGGGGCCGCGGCATGGAGCAGGTCATCATTGACATTATGACCCAGGATGAGGTGGGCGTGGCGATAATTGATAAGCGCGTTGCCTACTTCTACGAGGTCACCCGGCGGGGGCTGGAGGCGGCCCAGGGCCGGATTGACATCCTCCAGATCGGCGAGGACTGCGGCAACCAGCGCGGGCGGATGTTCCCGCCGCAGGTCTTTGATGAATTCTTTGTCCCCCGGCTCCAGAAGTACATTGAGCTCGCTCACGACTACGGGGCGCTGGCGATGATGCACTCGTGTGGCGATACCCACGACATAATGCCCACCTTCATCGAGATGGGCCTGGACATTCTCGACGCAATGCAGCCCGAGCCAGCCGGTGTAAACCCGGCCGAGATCAAGCGGCTTTACGGCGACAAACTGACGTTCTGCGGCCTGATTAGCACCCAGCAGACGCTGCCCTTTGGTACTCTCGATGACGTTCGGGCGGAGGTGCGCGAGCGCCTCGAGGTGATGGGCACGGGCGGCGGATATATCTGTAGTCCAGCGCATTGCATCCAGCCCGATACGCCGCTGGAAAACGTCCTGGGGCTCTACGCCGAAGCACTGGGCGTGGATTCGCTGTGAACGAGGTAAACAGCGAGATGCCAGAGAACTACCGAGGCCCAACTCATGCTGCTTGAAGACGAATGGAGGCATTACTGTGGCCGAGCGCGGCGTTATCTTTGACAACTGTTACTGTAGCGGACCGGTTTGCGGGCCAGCCCGAAACGGCCCAGGATGTCTTTCGCCCGCAGACGACAAACACAAGAACAACCCTCCCCGCCAGGCGACACACTGAACGGTGGGTTCGACGGCGTCTACCCCTCGGCAGGTAGGTGTTGAGGGAACGATGGCGAATGCATCATAATACAGTGAGGCCCCACAGCGCACTTAACTATCGACCACCAGCACCGGATGCGCTCCAGCCATGGCCTCCAGCTTCGGCAACGCCTCAGCTTCCGGCCATGGGTGCAGGGGCCCTGGGACTAACATAGCAATTG
>CAYNMY010000078.1:0-7993 GCA_964398275.1 uncultured Armatimonadia bacterium
GGCCAAATCACGGAAATGGCCTCCGAGGCAACCGGCCTACCGGTAGGCTTGCCAGTGGTTGGCGGGGGGGGAGATGCCGTGATTCAGACAACAGGAATGGGTTTGGTGAAGTCCGGCATACTTGGAACGGTAATTGGCACGGCAGGGAATGTAGCCATGGGATTGAGTCAATTTCATTCCAATGCTGACGGACGGCTGCAGATATTCTGCAACAATAGCCCCGGCACATGGCATGTTATGGGTGTGACATTGGCCGCTGGCGGTTCCTACCGATGGTTCCGGGATGCACTGTGCGAGGCGGAAAAGGAAAAGGCCGCCCAGTCGGGCCAGGACGTCTATCAAATCCTGGAAGAGATTGCAGCGACGGCACCCGCGGGATCCCGAGGCCTGATATTTCTCCCTTATCTGATAGGTGAGCGTTGCCCCTACCCCGACCCGAACGCCCGCGGGGGACTCATAGGTCTAGGGCTCCATCACGGACGTGCGGAGATTACCAGAGCCATTCTGGAAGGGGTAGTCTTCAGCCTTAGGGATGTATTCGAGCTGATGAGCACCATGGGGAGTTCGGTCGCGGAGATCAGGACCTCCGGGGGCGGGTCAGTAAGCCCTCTGTGGCGACAAATACAGGCTGACGTGTTTCAATGTCCGGTGACCACCGTGAGCGGAAGTAGAGAGGGAGCCGCCTATGGAGCGGCTTTGGTAGCTGGGACCGGAGTGGGTATCTGGCCGAGTGTTGAGGAAGCACTAAAAGTCCTTAGGATAGAGACTGAGACGGCTCCCAACCCTCGAAACAGGGAGCTGTACGAGGACTTTTACCGGATCTACCGCGGTCTCTACGGAGCCCTGAAATCCAGCTTCGATGCCCTGGCCCAAAGCCAGGGTTAACTGATCGTTGCTTCCTACGACCGGCGATGTGCTTATTCGTTACTACACCGAAGTTGCAGATAGCGTGCCCATCCCAATATTGTGGGGATGAAGGATAGTCCGCCGTCAGGCATGGATTCATAACGAAGCCTTCGTCACAGGAAATCTTGAGGAGGGTCAGCGGCTCCACTTTAGACTTCTTACCCTCAACAAGGCAGTGTCTGGTCGGGGCGGAGTTAGCGCTGTCAAAGCAGCCATGAATCTAATGGGATACCGTGCCAGGGCACCCCGGAAGCCTTTTGTCGCCCTTGATGAATCTGGACAATCTGATAGTTGGCCGAAGCAGCGGCCGGGTGACTGTCTGCGTTGCGCCCGAGAGGAGCGCCAAACTCGAGATGAATGAGAAGATCGGTTCGCCGTTTGATGCGGCGTTGTTCGCACAGCCTCTGGCAGGGCAAGCAGGGCTTGTCTGGGAAGACCCTCGTGAGATACACAAAGTAGTGGTGCGGTTTGCTGAGCCGCCTCCGGCGGACCTGGCGCTCCAGTACTGGCGCACGAAATGGCCCCAGCAGAGACTGCCCAAGCAAGCTATCGGTGGCGGGGGCTCAGTGGGCTGGTGGGAGCTAGGCAACTGGTTCACCGGCGAGTGGCAGACTGCTGACGCTGAACTTTCCATCGAAGAGAATTGTGCGTCCTTCGAGTTCCGTCCCTTGAGCAAGAGCGAGTTTCCTGACCTGGATGACTTCCCCGCGACTTTCCGCACAACCCTAAAGCTCAGGCTCAGGTGTGTGGGCCGATTGCCCGAGGCCAAGCAGATAGAAGCCTTGACAGACTCAACGTGGGACCACCAGACGGTCACTGTGCTCTGGGAAGTGGCTCCCGCCGGCGAGCCGTCATTTGAGGCGTTTAACGGAGATGTTGAGGCGGCACGAAAAATTGCCCCTGGCAAATACGTGCTCCAAGTTTGGCGGGCAAAGAATCCTGATCCCAACTCGTTGGACAAGACGCTGCTAGCTATCACGGCTGATGACACTGTGACCGTGCTGCTCGATGATCTCGCGGATGGCCCGGTCTGTGTGCCGGATTTTGGGGTATGCGTCGCTGCAGGCGAGGAGCACCGGGACTTTGCCCGGGTTAATGCACAGGTCTCGGTTGACTCGCAGCCCAAAGTCTACGACATGGTCGCGGAGCTACCGGAGCAAACCTGGTGCCGCGCGTGGGCGAACATGGTGCCCAAGAAGGAGAGATTTTATCTGCCGCTGGCGGCGGATGGCGGCCGCCACAAGTTCCGTCTCAACCCCGATGGATCAGTCCTGTACCGGACGAACAATCACCTCCTGGTGAACTGCCCGGGCCAGGACACTTCCCCACTCGAATCTGACAAAGAGAATATCACTGTGTCCTTTGGCCTGCCCACTGAGCCTGAGGAGCGCACGATCCAGGAGGGTGTGCTGCCAGTCGGGATAACCAGTTGGGAATGCGGCGACATCTGCGTCGAGCAGATAGCATTCGCGACGATCCTGGAGGGGACAGATCCACAGGGGCCGCCCCCTCCGGGGGATGCATGCGGGGTGTTTGTGGCGCGGTTCAGCTTTCAGAATCCTTCGGACCGCGGCACTGAAGCCCGATTACCGATCCGCTTTTCGGCCGGCGAAGCAAGCGAGGAGCTACGGCTGGAAGGAGATGCGTTGATCTGGGCGGGCGATAAGCTGCGGGCCGTGGTTGATGTGCGAGGGCAAGGAGAATTGCGCTGCGACGACGGTGCAGTGGTCTACATCACCAGCCTGGGGGCCGACGCCAATCACTCGATCTTCGTGAAGATTCCGTATGTAGCACTGGAGAGCGATGAGATACAACAGCTGGCACAGCTTGATTTCCAGGTCGAGCGTGATGCAGTGGCCAGCTACTGGCGGCGCAGGCTGACTGAGGGCATGAAGCTGAGCACACCGGAGACAATGCTCAACGAGTTTCACTGCGCCCACGCCGCGCATCTGCTGATCAACTGTGAGCGGGAGCCGGACTGCGAGCGGCGCTTTGCCCGGGTTGGATCATTTGGCTATGCAGCTTACGGCAACGAATCGTGTATGATGACGGTGGATCTGGACCGCCGGGGATATCACCGGGAGGCGCGCCAGTGCTTGGAGGCATTCCTGCACTACCAGGGCACGGTACCACTGCCGGGGGACTTCTCGTCTCACGATGGCATATTGTACGGAGCGTGCGGGTATGAGCAAGGCGGGTACAACCAGCACCACGGCTGGATTCTCTGGGCGCTGGTGGAGCACTACAAGTTCACCCGCGATGACGACTGGTTAACCCAGATTGCACCGAACGTGGTGGCCGGCGCCAACTGGATCATTCGCGAGCGAAACCGGATGCGGAATAGCGACGACATCGGCCGGGGCCTGTTGCCATTCGGCAGCCTGGAGGATATCGGCGACTGGTGGCAGTGGCTTTCAACCAATGCCTACACCTGGCGGGGGCTTGATGCTGCGGCGTGGGGGCTCGCTGAGATCGGCCATCCTGAGGCGGAGCACATCCGCCGCGAAGCCGATGACTACCGGGCCTCGATCCTGCGCTGTTTCGAGTCGGCGGCGCAGAGGTCGCCAGTGGTCAGGCTGCGTAATGGCACTTATGTGCCTCATTACCCGTCTCATCCCCACCGGCGGGGACGGAGCTTTGGGTGGATATGCGAGACTCTCGAAGGCGCAATTCACCTGCTCATCACCGGGCTGATATCGCCGCACGCACGGGAGGCCCGGTGGATAATAGATGACTACGAAGACAACCTTTATCTCTCCGAGGACTACGGCTACCGGGTCGAGGATTTCGAGCGGCACTGGTTCGACTGGGGCGGCTTCTCCATGCAGGCATGCCTGCTGCTCAACCCCGAGCCGTACCTGTACCGCGATGATGTTAAGCACGCGCTGCGGGGGATCTTCAATGCTATAGCCGCCCAGCTATTTCCCGATACCCGGATGCTGACCGAGCACGCGCTCCCCAAGCTAGGGGACTGGAAGGGCGATCACTACAAGACCTCCGACGAGGCGAACGCCGCAGGCTGGCTCAGGTACCTCTTTGTCCGCGAAGAAGGGGATTACCTGTTGTTGGGGCAGGCGGTGCCGCGAGAATGGCTGCGAGCGGGTGAACGAGTGGGCGTGGCCAACGCGGCTACGTACTTCGGGCCAGTGAGCCTGATCTACGATGCGGATGACGAGGAGATAACCGCCCATCTGCAGGGCCCCAGGCGCAACCCGCCCGCCCAGATCAAGCTGAGATTCCGCGTGCCTGCGGATCGGGAGATCGCAGCTTTCTATGTCAACGATGAGCTGTGGCCCGATTATGAGTGCGATGGGGTAATCCTGCCAGGCGACATTGGCGACGTGCAGGTCCGAGCAGAACTCAGCGATCGCAAGTAACGTTTACCTGCATCAGGGAGAAATGACCGACATGACTGAAGAGCTAGCAACCACGGCCGGCCCGCAGGCTCATCGTTAACGCATCCCCACACCCAAATCATTGCCACGCCCATTGCCCCCACCAATGTCCGCCAGGAGATCGAGGAGGCGCGCCGACACTACGACGACCGCATGCACTGTGTGTACTGCGAGACGCTGCAGCAGGGAAGCGACGCTGCCGAGCGCATTGTGCTTGAGACTGACTCGTACTTTGTGTTCGAGCCGTTTGCCTCGCGGTGGCCCTTCGAGACGTGGATCATACCCAAGCAGCACGCCGCCCAACACGTCGACTTCGGCCTGAGCCCACCATCTTTACCTTTCTCTGCCCACCGTCCCCCAGGCTCAGTGACTGCAACCCTCAACACGTCCCCGAGACGCATTCTCACCGCTCTCGCCCTTCACCAACTCAACGCCCGCAATCTTCGCCAATCCCTCTGAATACGTGGTCAGCTCCTCCACTAGCTCCGCAAGCTCGTTCCTGCACTCTTCACCTTGAGCCCACGCATCTTCATACTCCTTTACCCCCTGCTCCGCTGGCTTTTGCGATTCATACGCAAGCAACTCCGGGTGCCATTTCGTCAGAAAGGCCCTCAGCCCTCTCTGACGGTTCAAGACCCCCATCGCCACCCCTCCGAGCGACTCTGCCTTAACTCCTACGCTCGGGCCTGCTTCCTTCAGAATCTCTCGAGTCGTTGGAAACAGCGAGTACAGGGACGAGAAGGCCTCCCGCAGTATACCCATTCCTGCCTGCAGGCCCTGCCCCGCAATACGCGTCTGCAACTCAACATACAGCTTCCACGCCGCCTCTCGCTCGCACACGTCGGGCACCCACTTCATGCTTGCCATGCCCCACGGCAGATTGACGCTGACCTCAGACAGCTTCGCGCCCGCACGCCGCCCGACGCCTCTGCGCACCCAGACCCATAAGACCACCCCAATCAGCACTACGATAAGACCAAGAGGTCCCACCGTCGCTGTTACCTTGCCCCCCTCGTACGCAATCTGAACCAAGTAAAGACAAGACATTGGGCTCTCCTTCCCTCCCCCTGCGCTCTTCGCCGCTACTCACAATGCCTGCTATTCTCAAACCTATCTCGTGGGTTCTCGATCAGGTTCGCCCGACTCACCCTCGCATTAAACGCATCCTCGATCAACTTGCTCAGTACGTCCTTTCGCTTAGGATACCAATACCACCGTGCGTATCCCTCATCACTGTTCTTGCGCTTCAGATTTAGCCTCAACCGATTCGGAGCCGTGGGCTTCTTGCCAGCCGACGGCAGCACGATTCCCAAGAGACCGTTTGGTGTTATCGTCTTCCCGCTCCGAAGCGAAGCCTGTATCTCCCAGTCAACGTAACGCCGAGCCCAAGTACACTTGCCGATCAGGACGATCGTCACCGTCGAGTCTTTCAGATACAGCTTCCGGATCTGACCCATTACATATTCAGGGTCCTGGCTATCGATGACGTCCTGCCCCATCTCCACCCCGAGTCCCCGCGTGATGAACACCTCCCGCTCCTCGTCGAACGTCGTCACGAACTCGTCAACTTCCCTCTGGTTAGTGTGGTGGTACGATATGAACACCTTGTGTCGAACCTCGCTCATCTCTCACACCTTCCTTTCCGGGAGAATCCCATCACTCCCATTCCTGAATGCATTTCATCTTTGTTGCATTTCGCCTTTCCCACCCTATTCCCTTCCTCTCTGACACTGACCTGATTAAGAAAGTGGGCCCCGCCGGGGATACCTACCTGACCCGGGAACACACGCTGCGGTGGCCGCGCTCGGATGAGCACTACCTGCCCCGGCTGGCCGTGCGCGGTCCTACGTCTGTCTGGGAAGCGGAAGGAGAGAAGAGTACCTATCAACTAGCCCGCGAGTTGACTGAGGAATATGCCGACATTGAGCCGCAATCCCTGTCCCCCGAACGTGCCGCGCGTCTTGGCGACATAATTGCGCAAGTCGCTGGCCAGTAACGCCCATGCGGAGGCCTTCTTGCCCCGAAGTTCGGTCTAGCGAGCTGGAGATACTACTTTGATGCCGCTTTCAATATCGAACCTGTAGTGTGAAGACTTACCCGCGTACTGCTCCCAGCGCTTGGCGGTTCTTATCATGGTTTGCACAGCCTCAGGGCCTGTCTGTCGCGGAATACCCTCGCCGGCATTGAAAATGTAGCCTCCGCCGCGTTTACCTCCTTCGACAATTCGTCTTGTTTCCGCTTCGACCTCGCTGAGCACCGAATAGTTCAGCAGCTTCATGGGTCGGCATTCCCCGATAGGCAAACCTTGTCTCCGATGGCCTCCTTGACGATCTGGATATCTATACCTTCTCCGACGTCAATAATGTCGAAATGTGCAGCGGCTATTTCAATATGCTCCAAGGAGTTCTCCCCGGCGTCATAGATGACGATGAAGCGGAAACGCTACACACAACCCCAGATTGTGTTTGCCGTGCAGCAGGCGGAAGCGGGCACGCCGGTGCCCGAGATCTGCCGCAAGCCGGGGTAGTTGAGCCCACGTTTTACCGTTGGAAGAAGCGTTACGGGGGCCTTGGTGTCTCGGAGATCCGGCGGCTGAAGCAGCAGGTGGATCAAAAACGGGGACCACGCCACAGCCCGCTGGCCTACCATCGCACCTGGGCCCACAAATGGGGGCAGGCCAATAGCGACTGAGGAATGCGCCCGGTGCGCGCAGAGGATTCCGTGTTGACGCCGGCTGCGCTTCCCCCTCAATGGCTACTGATTGCCCGGAAGCGGGATTGGTCTCCTGCCGCGATCGTTGCGGCCAGCGTTCGATTCACGGCTCGTCAGCTCGGCACGTCACTGCGTCCACTTCCAGTTCGAAGAGCAGCTCGCGGCGGCAGATGATGTTGTGGGCGACGACCACCGGCAGGCGAGGCATGCCGTGGGCGGCACGGTGGCCCTCAAAGACGCCGGCATCCTCGGCGGATCGCACATAGGCCGTCGCTCGCGTTACATTGTCCCACCCCATGCCCCGAGACTGCAATATCGCCGCGACCACCTCGCAGGTTCGGGCAGTCTGGGCCATGACGTTGCCCACATGTAGCGTCTGCTTTTCCGCTCCGATGCTCGCGGTTCCTGAGATCAGCAGACGCCGAATATCCGGCATCGCGACCTCCACCGCGCGGCTGAATGAGCTGCCGTATTCCAGCGCCGGGCGTTGTAGGGGCGACGCAACAGGCTCCACTGTCACCTCAGGGTGGGTGGCTCTTACGGCATAGACGCTCGCCCCCAGGGCCGCACCCAGGGGGTTGCCGCCACCGATGCCGGTGCTAGCCGGAAGCAGGCCATCGAACACTCCCCGCTCGGTGTAGAACGCCGTGCGCACGCGGTTGAAGTCGCCGTACCATGAGAGGATGTCATCCAGAAAAAGCCAGGTCCGGACCACGTCGCTGTAGTCCATGTCAGCCAGGGCCAGGCCCTGCTCGATGCGTTCGAAGGTTGCCCTGGCCTGGACATCGGCAGCGGCATTGACGTCCCCCGCATAGATACCGGCCAGCAAGCACTCGACGGCGTACGGTCCCTCCACCACAGTCCCAACCCGGTGACCGTCAAGCTCCAACGCCCTCGCCTCGGCGTCGGCGACCGCCCGCAGATGCGCGCCACCCAGCCGTCGCCCGCGGTCTGGCCTAACACCCGGGTCAGCGGCATGC
>CAYNMY010000079.1:0-7931 GCA_964398275.1 uncultured Armatimonadia bacterium
GACATTGTGTGCGACAGCGATAAAGTAATAGGTTCCATCAGTGACGTCCACATCCACCCCAACGTCCTTGAGGCGGCAATCCAGGGACGCACAGCAGAGGCGCACCGCAATGTAACCTGCAAGCTCGGCGAGCCGGCCACCGGAGTCGACTTCGAACTCGTCCAGGGCGACCTGGTCACCGGCGCAATCCTGGACGACGTAACCGGCCAGCTAGTGCCGCACGCCAGCGTCACGGCCTATGCGTCAGAGACGGAGTTTCCATACCGTGGTTTCTGGCGTGCCACCACTGATGAGCAGGGCCATTACTCTCTCCGCCTGCCCGAAGGTGAGTACTGGCTGCACGCCACTGCCACCGGCTACAAATACCGAGGCAAGCAGCCCTGGCTCCACCAGGTCGAGGTAATTGAAGCACAGACCATCGAGAGTTTTGACATACGCCTGACCCCGGAGCCCCGGGTCGGTGGCATCGTTGTGGACGCCGAGGGCAACCCCGTCGTCGGCGCCTATGTCCGAGCAGTCGAACCTCTCCGGGAAAAGATAGTTACTCAAGAAGATGGGCGCTTCCAGGTCAGAGTCGGCTACGACGGGCTGCCCATGGAGATATTCGCCGGCCACAAGGACAGAGGACTGGCCGGACGAACCGTCGCCTCCCAAGCAACCAACAACGCCCGCATCGTCCTGGAGCCCGGCGCCTACATCACCGGCCAGGTGCTGGATCCGCAGGACAACGCTGTCGCCGGCGTCAAGGTGGCTGCGCATTATCATACCAAGCCCAACACCCCACACAGCCTCCCACGGATCCGCCTCCCCGGGGTCACAGCAGATGACAATGGAGTATTCCGCATCGGGCCGCTGCCCTCGGACGTGGACCTCCTAGTCTATGTCCAAGGCAAAGACGGACGCTGCATATCGGACCGCTGCTGGCCCGAGACTGTGTCGCTCAGGCCTGGCGAAGAGCGCGACATCGGCCCCACCACCCTCGACAGGCAGGGCCGCAAGCTGGTCGGCCGCGTCATGGACGCCGAGCGAGAACTCGTGCCCGGCTGTGTTGTGCTCGAACTGCAAGACAAGATCATCACCCGCGCCGATGAGCTTGGGGCCTTCCAGCTCACGGGAATCCCGTATCTTGACTACGACAGTGTGCCGTACCAATTCTATGAGGCCACCGTCTTGGCCATCCATCCCCGCCTTCCGTTGTTCGCAGGTAAGCAGCGCATTGACCCCGACCGGGGCCTTGAGTTGGATATGGTGCTGGAGCCACTCGGCGCAATCAAGGGCCGTCTGCTTGCGGATGACGGGCAGCCGATCCCTGACTTCCTGGTGGAGATTAGCGCTCGCGACCTGCCATACATGTCCTGGCCCGGCGACATTGCCCAATACCAGCGCGGGGCGCAGTTGATGGCCAAGACTGCCACTGACCAGGACGGCAGGTGGCACTTCGACGGCCTCATTCCGGGCTTCCGCTACAGCGTCTCGGCCCGCGACACGCAGCGACAATTGACGCTCTTCTCCGAATCCATCACCCCCCAGCCCGGCCAGACAATAGACCTCGGCGACATAGACAAAAACGAGCCCCAGTAAGACACTATGTCTTGAGTGGAGAATACCGACTCCTACGAGGGAGCGTGAGCAGCGATGTCAACAACGCGGCTGAGTTTCCCATGGCTGGCGCCTGTTGTGCTGGTCCTGGCAATGGTATTCTGCAGACCGGCTGGCGCAGAGAAGATCACCATCACAGGCACCGTCCTGACGCCCGACGAAGTCCCAGTCGCAGAAGCGAAGGTCTTTTGCTCCACTGTTGTCCGGCAGCCGCCGCTTTGTTTCTCGCTGGTCGAAACCGTAACCGGCGAGGATGGCAGCTTCTCGCTGCATCTGGAGGAACGGCAAATCCACGCCTCTACGGCAAGAGAAATCGGCGCGGTCAAGGAGGGCGGGGGTCTGGGCTATACACGCGTACGGCCGGACTCAGGTGGAGCAGCCGTAATCCTACTGAGCCATGAGAGGCCGGTGAGTGGCACCGTTAGCACCGGCGACGGGGAGCCACTCGCGGGCGTCACCATCAAAATACACGGCATGGCGCGCGGAACCAAATCCCGGGGGATAGATCTCAATGGCTTCATCCGCGCCACTTCAGACAGCGCCGGCCGCTTTGTCCTTTGTGGAATTCCCGAAGACGCAAGGCTCTATCTATTCTTCAGTCGGCCCGGTTTTGCCAGGAGACTGCTGCCGATCACACCGACCACTGACACCGAAGACCTGTCAGTGACCATGCGTAAGACAGGTGTCATTGCCGGCACAGTTACCTGCCAGAGACAGCCAGTAGCTGGCGTTGGTGTATGGTGTTGGATAACCCATCAAAGCTTCGACGCAAAACTGTCGTACTACGAACAGGGCCGCATCGGCTTGTATGAGACCCGAACAGATCAAGATGGGCACTACAGCTTGCATGCCGTCTTCCCGGGCACGTATAACATCGGCCTCAAGCCGCCTGATGGCTGGACGGCGATCGCCCGGGAAAACGTCGAATGCAAAGAGGGTCAGACCGTCGAAGACCTGGCTGTTGAGTTGATCCGAGGTGGGGTAGTGACCGGGAAGGTGACAGAAAAGGGCACCGACAGGCCCGCGCCCGGTGTGTATATCAGCGCTCACGGACCAGCCCGCCCAGCACCCAGGCACCGCGCCACCACTGACAAGAACGGACAGTACAGTCTGCGCCTGGCGCCTGGAAAAAACGAGCTGCGCGTATCGAGCGGCGGCGCCTATTCCTACGAGCGGATGAGCCCGCAGCAATGTCTCGTTGATGTCATAGACTCTCAGACCAAAGCCGGCGTTGACTTCCAGGTTGTCCCCCAGCGCAAGGTAGTGGGCGTGGCAGTGGATACTTCCATGCAACCCGTCGCTGGTGCCCAGGTTACAGCGGATCCTCTTGGTTATCAAAGGCCGGTGACCGACCCAGACGGCCGTTTTCAGATAGCGCTTGCCAATGATAATCTGGACGCCGACGTACTCGTACAGGCGGAAGACCAAAAGCTGGTCGGGCGGGCGACGGTCGCCGGCGACGACGAGGCTGTGCGAGTCGTGTTGCGGCCTCAGGCCATCCTAACTGGAACCGTCCAATCACCCAATGGCCAAGGTGTAGAGGGCGTGTCGGTCGTGTGCTCCTACGCCTTAGACCAGGGCAAAGGCCGCCCGCTCGTACTGCGCGCATTGACAACAGCACTCACGGGCAAAGATGGCCGCTTTGTGGCAGGCATGCTGCCGGCTGGCGTCCTCATAGATGTGGAGATACAGGGCGAGCTGCGTCCTTACTTAAAACACACCCAGTGGGTCAGTATGGTACTCGAAGCCGGACACAAGAGCGATATCGGCGTCGCTGTGCTGGACATCAAAGGTCGCACTATTCGTGGCCGCATACTCGACCCAGATGGGGTCTTGCAGCCAGGCTGCCTGGTGGTGGACATATTCAGCAACACTCAGACACGCACCGACCAAACTGGCCAGTTTGAGCTAGCCCGCCTCCCCCACATCAACATTCGCCGCAAGCACATCCGCAGAGCGGTCCTGGAGCCGTACCAGGCCAGCCTGCTGGCCATGCACCCAGTACTGCCTCTGTTCGCCGCTGATGTCGCAATTGACCCTGACTGGGGGTACGAGCCGTCTCTGCTACTGCGGCCGCTGGGGACGCTGCAAGGCCGGCTTGTAGATGAAAACGGCAATGCGGTAAGCAATAGGAAGGTCAAACTCCAGGTCAGCCGCCTGTGGGGCTTCGGGCGGGACGGCTATGCTGAGGCGTACGAACGCGGGGCCAGGTTGTCCGATGAGGCATTTACTGACGCTGATGGCAGGTGGAGCCTCAGCGGGCTCGTAAGCGGGTTGTCATACACAGTGAGTGTCGCAAACAACGTGGGGGGGGACGCGACATCTGCACTGTTTCGGACAGCATTCGTGCCCCAGCCCGGCCAGACCACCGACGTTGGAGAAGTAGCCCGTGCCGACCGCACCATCTACCGAGCACCGCCGCGCTAATAATATGCTTGGACACTACTGCGGACGGCGAGTCGGTTCTCACGGACTTGATGAGCCGGCCGGAATGCCACATCTCAGCCTTCCCGCGCAGTGACTCCAGATCGCTAGGGGAGAATAGCCGATGAGACCAACAACACGGCCAAACTTGGCGTGCTTAGTACCTGCTGCAGTGCTGCTGGGGGTGTTCTTCTGCTCCCTGGCAAGCGCAGAAACCGTCACCATCACAGGCACCGTCCTGACGCCCGACGGCCGCCCCGCCCCGGCAGCGCGCGTCTTTACTAACTGGGTTTTTCTCGAGCCCAAAATCCAGCGCATCGCGGCCGAGACAACCACAGCCGAAGACGGCAGCTTCTCTTTGCAGATACACGCCGAAGGCAAGCCGCACAACTCCGGTACAGTCGCGGCCATCAAGGATGGTCTCGGGCTGGGCTGGAGCCGCGTGGAACTGGATGGGGACCAGCCGCTCGAAATCAAGCTCAACGAGGAAGCCCCTCTCGCAGGCCTCATCAGAAATCAAGCCGGCGACGGCATCCCCGGGGCTACCGTCTCGGCGTGGTACGTGCGCGGGGACGATATTCTTGATGGAGTTCTCTCGACAGACCAGGTTCAAGCAACGACGGATACCGGTGGCGCCTTCCTCTTGCGCGGCCTGCCGGCTGGCAGGCGCTGCAGCCTCATGATCACCGCAACCGGATATGCAACCCTCCAGTCGCCCTCTGAAGCTGTTGACGATGCTGGAAAGCTCATCGTAGTGCTGCCACTCGAGGCTGTCATCACCGGCACTGTCACCCGCGCCGGAGCGCCACTATCAGGTGTGAGGGTATGGTCCCAGGCCTTGCGTGAAGGTAACTGGGCAGAGAATGTAACCGATGACCAGGGCCGCTACACCCTTCAGGCCGTCCAGCAGGGAACCTACAACGTCTGTCTCGATCCGCCCGAGGGCTGGACCGCCGTGGCACGTGAAGGCGTCAAGTGCATACCTGGGCAGAAAATCGAGAACATGGATTTCGAGCTTATCGAAGGCGGACTCGTCACTGGCACCGTGACCGACGCGGAAACAGATCAGCCCGTGGTGGGTTTTGGCATCGCTGCCTACGGTCCCGCTCGTCCGTTGTCCGGGGCGGCCATCCAAAGCGTCAAGACCGACGAGCACGGGCAATATACATTCCGCCTGCCGCCTGGCGAAAACAAGCTCTACATTTTCCAGGCGACCTACTCCTCCGATGGTGCCGGGCCCCGCCACCACATGCTTGACGTCATTGCGGGCCGGACCATAGCCGACATTGACTTCCGGGTTTGGGCGAGTCGCAAGGTCACAGGCACGGTACTATATCCTGACCTCCAACCGGCACCGCACGCTCACGTCCGCGTCTCCGGTCACAATGTCGCTCCGAGCCACGCTGACAAAGATGGGCGCTTCGAGTTGAGCGTCCCGCGATCGGAATTCCCAGTCGAGCTTACCGTCAAAGTAGCGGATCGCAAGCTCGTTGGGCGCGCGGTCGTGACCGATCCTGATGAAGACCTCCGCCTGGTGCTCCCGCCGCAACCAGTCCTCACCGGCGCCCTCGCATCCGCAGCGGGCGCGGGCATTGCCAACCTGCAGATAAAGTGCCGGTATGTGCCGGTACATCGTGAAGGTCGGTCCTTCTCAATATCAGACTTCGGCACAGCGACCACCGATGACAACGGCCGCTTCGAGCTGGCCCTGTTGCCGGCTGATGTAGAACTGAAGCTGCAAATCCTCGGCGATGCCGGGCCGTATGTATCTGAGACACAGTGGCCGGATGAATTGGTGCTGCAAGCAGGCGAAACGCACGACATCGGCACTGCCACTGTTGACATGAAGGGCCGCACTATCCGAGGACTCGTGATGGTGGCGGACCGCGCACAGCCCGACTGCCTCGTCCTGGACCTGTCAAGCAGCGCTGAAACTAAAACTGACGAACTCGGCAACTTTGAACTGACCGGCATTCCCTATAAGCAGCCGGGTTCGCTTACCATCCGCCCTTACAGGGCAGATCTGCTGGCCATGCACCCAAAGCTGCCTCTGTTTGCGGGCGACGCCGCCATTGACCCCGGTTGGGGATATGAGCCGGAGATGGTGCTTCAACCTCTGGGGAAGGTGCAAGGCAGGTTGCTTGATGCAGAGGGCAAACCGGTCGCCAAACAAGAGATCGGGCTTGAGGCTCAGGGGATCTGGAGACCCAAGCCCAAGTCGTATCCCGCACCATACCAGCGCGGAGTCAGGTTGTGGGACACAACAGAGACCGATGCACAGGGCAGATGGAGCTTCGACGGCATGATCAGCGGCCTCAAGTACTTTCTTCACGCCTACGGGCCAGGCGGTGGTAGCCCCATCTTCTGGCAGGAGATCACCCCCGAGCCCGGCCAGACAATAGACCTCGGCGACATAGACAGCAACGTGCCCCAGTGAGACACTATGTGTTGAGGGTAGAATACCGACTCTTACGAGGGAGTGTGAGCGCCAATGCTAACAACGCGACTGTCTCTTGCATACTTGGTGACTGCTGTGCTGCTCCAGGCCACGTTTCTCTGCGCACTGGCCCAAGCAGAGACGATCACCATCACCGGCACCGTCCTGACTCCCGACGGCCGCCCCGCCCCGGCAGCCCGCGTCTTCGCCGACTGCAGCATCACCCAGACTTGGTTTCAGTTGCTCACACTCGAGACAACAACGGACGATGACGGCAGCTTCATCCTCCAAATGGACTCCGAAGACCGGAGTACCGGTTTCCACCGCATGGGTGCCGTCAAGCCGGGCTTCGGCTTGGGCTCCCACTATGTCCCGCGGGACAGTGACGAGGAACTGACAATCCGGCTGAGCACGGAAACAGTCGCCAGAGGCACCGTACGCAATGCCGATGGCAACCCCGTCCCTGGCGCTACGATCGGTTTGGAGAGGCTCAGGGGGCCGGGGAGTTGGCTCTTCGTCCACGGGCTGATGCACGCGACCACCGACGCTCAGGGCAGCTTCATCCTCCGTGGCCTGCCTGAAGGCAAACGCATCACACTCACCGCCAGCGGCCCCGGATACGCACAGCAGACGCTGAATTACGAGCTGGATGACAGCATTGACGACCTGCAGGTAGTACTATCCCAGGAGTCAGTCATATCAGGCCTCGTGCAGCGCGAAGGGCGCCCGGTCGCCGGCGTCAAGGTCTGGTGTCACCACCCCAGGGGTCTATTCCATGCTGAGACCGCAACCGACGACCAGGGCCGTTATCGCCTCTGTCGGCTGCCGCAGGGCGCCTACAGTGTGTACCTGAATGCCCCCGATGGCTGGACGGCGGCAGCTCACGAACTCGTCGAGCTTGCTGCGCCCCAGACCATCGAGAACATGGATTTCCAGCTTGTCGCAGGTGGCTTCGTAACCGGAGCGGTAACCGACGCTGAGACAGGCCGGCCCTTGGCCGGAATCCCCATGCGCGCGTATGGCCCGGCACGCCCACTTTCTGGACGTGTGGCCCAAAACGCACAAACCGATGACAGCGGGCGGTACACTTTCCGCCTGCCGCCGGGTGAGAATGCCGTGTCTGCCTCGGGCCTGCACGAGCGGCCGTCGCCCCACTCCCCTCCCCCACCCATGCACGCCCACGATGTCAACGTTGATGTCATCGCAGGCCAGACCACAACTGACATTGACTTCCGCCTCTGGCGGCGGCGTCCTGTCCCCTGTATCGCCCTCGATCCTGCCGGGCAGCCGGTGCCCGACATTCAAGTCACACTCCTGGATAGTTACATCCGGCCCAAACTGGCCGCTGAACCGGGACGCTTCGAGATTAGTGTCGGCTCCTGGGAACTACCTGCCAGTGTCGTGGTGCTGGCCAGAGCAAGAGGGCTGGCCCGCCGCGCGGCTCGGCAGGAGTTGACTGCTGAATTGCAGG
>CAYNMY010000080.1:0-7887 GCA_964398275.1 uncultured Armatimonadia bacterium
GCCACCCTCCTGCCCGACGGTACCGCCACCGGTATCCTGTTTGGCTCCAGCCGAAACTCGCTCGGCGGCCCGGCCACTGATCGCCTGGGACTCGACTGGGAGGCCGGCGTTTACGAAAGGTACGACAGCGCCTACAAGGTGCCACCCACGGAGCTAGCGGCCTCCCGCGGCCGTAAGAGCCAGGTCATCATCCCCTGCGCTGTGCACGGCAATGCCATCGTATCCTCAACACAGTGGTTCCTCGAAAACCGCGACAAGGGTATTGTATGGTCCTATGCCCGCCAGCGGCGGTATCAGGGCGAATGGGTGTGGCCGCTGGACTTCTATCACCCGCTAGTGCGCGCGATGCTCGAGGACTATCTGGCCAAGACCGGCGCCCGCTACAAGGACGACGACCGCGTGTTGATGCTCACCACTGCGTGGGAGCCCAAGCAGCTGAGCGGACCGGGCGGGGCCTGGGGCAAGTGGCCCACCGGCGGTCGCACCCCCGTCGCGATTGAGGCCTTCCATTCTTATTTGCAGGACAAGTTCTCCTCGATCGAGCAGCTCAACGAAGCCTGGCACAGCGACTACGACAGCTTCGCGGCCATCGAGCCGCCGGTTGATGTCCACGACGGCCCCCCGGGCGAGCGCGTCAAGCTGGAAGCGCAGCTCTCCAGTGGCGCCTGTCCCCCTCTGTACTACGAGTTCAACCGCTTCCTCAAGTACAGCTACGCCGACTACCTGGCCTGGTGTTATCAGCACCTGAAGGAAGCAGATCCCACTCATCCGATCTCGGTCTCGCCTACTTACGGAACACTCGACGGCTTCCCGTGCACCAGCCGCGACAGTTTTCTCTGGGCCGAGTACGCCTGCGACATCTACGGCTCGGAGAGCACTGGTTCAATGGAAGAGGTCTTCACCTGGTCCATCCAGCGCGCGCTGAACCGAACCACGGGGATAATGGAATACGTCTGGAACGGCCCCGAGAGCTGGTCGGACCCGCCCGAGGAGGTCGTCCGGGCGGTGGCACGGCGCAACCTCTGGCAGATGATCTGCTGGGGGCGCAGTGTTATCGGCCTGTACGGGCCTGGTGATACCTACGGCGGCAAAGCGTACAACAATATGCTTGTCTTCGAGGCTGACTATCAACTGCTACGCCGCTCAGCCGGTATCATCGAGCCGCTCAAGCGCAAGCTCCGCTCGATGGAGGACGTCTGGTTCGAGTCGCCCGTCGTTGAGCCGAAGATCGCCATGCTCAAGCCCTCCACAGCGCAGATCTGTGCCTGGCCGACTGGCGGTCACGATGATGCGTTCACGCGGGTTGTCTCCAATCTGCATCACCTGCTCTACAGCACCAATTACCACTATGCTTTCGTGCCCGAAGAGTACGTGCTTTCGGGTCGCGATGACCTGAGCGACTACAGTGTCCTGGTGCTTCCCTACGCCACGCACTTCCCGCCGGGCCTGACCGAGAAGCTACTGCCCTGGATCGAATCGGGCGGCACGCTCATCTGCGCGGGTATCGCCGGGGGCTTCACCCCCTACGGCCAGACGGACGGCGCGCTGATGGCGGCGGTCTTCGGGGAGATGGAGTGCCTGATCTGGGGCGACCTGTTTTGGAAGGTCAACATTGGGAAGCTGAAGCCGGATGTGGAGGTGCTCGGATCCAACTACGCGGAGACATTCCTGGCCGACTACGGAAATGGGCGCGTATTGATGGCCACCCGCGCGCAGGACCTGCGCCCCGGCGGTGCGGCCGCCGACCTGTGCTACGAGCTTCTGGACGCTGCCGCGCCGCGCCTGGCCTGGGCGGAGGGGGCGACATTGGAGATGAACCTGCGCCAGGGCGATGGGCGGCTGCGTATGACACTGATCAATCCCAACGTCCACAAGTCAGCCCATGCAACCATTCGCCTCGCCAAGCAGTACGCGCTGGCCGTTGATCGCGGCATCGAGGGCGGCTTCCCCGTCCCGCTGCACGAGAACGGCACTGGCCAGGTCTTCGATATCAGCCTCGCGCCCGGCGAAGGCACGGTGCTGGAACTTGTAACCAGGTAGCGACTGCCCTGGCATGGCCGACGAGGCATAGCCACGAGTATCCTCAATACCCTGTCAGGAGATGGTTGAACAGAAATGACAACACTCAAGGTCCCCGCCAACTACTACCAACAGTTCGACGCTGACTACAGCCTGGATGTGCCGGCGGAGGGCTACGGCGGCTGGCAGAAAACAGGGATTGAGCTTGCCCTGGAGCACACCGCTGTCGTAGTGATGCACGCCTGGGACTGCGGCACGTACGAGCAATACCCGGGCGTGTGGCGGGCCGATGGATATCTTCCCCGATCTAACGAGATCTGTCAGACGGTCTTCCCACCGTTGCTTGCGGCGGTGCGCACGACGGGGATGACGGTGTTCCACGTGGTCGCCGGTGCCTACTACCAAGAGCTCCCGGGCTACCGCCAGACCGTTGAACTGGCCGGCCCGGAGCCGGAGCCGCCGGGTCAGATCGAGCGCGATCCGCTGGTGGCGAAGCTCTGGCACTTCAAGTCGGACCGCAGCTATATGGGCGCGCATAACCGGCCCGACATCGAGCGCGGGCGCAAGACCCGAGATTTTCCCGACGAAGCCCGCCCGCAGGAAGGCGAAGGCATCGCCGAAAACGCTCATCAGCTTTTCGCCCTGTGCCGCGAGGCGGGAGTCAATCACCTCATCTACGCCGGCTTCGCCATCAACTGGTGCATTTTGATGTCGCCGGGCGGGATGCTCGATATGAGCAGGCGCGGCCTGATGTGCTCAGCCTTCCGCCAGGCCACCACAGCGGTGGAGAACAAGGAGACTGCCCGCAGCGAACTGGCCAAGGAGATCGCTCTGTGGCGGGTGGCCGTCCACTTCGGCTTCGTCTTTGACGTGGACGACTTCATCGCCGCGCTGCCGCCGGCTGGGTGCGGGGATCAGCGATAGGTGCTCAACGCGTTCGTGCGTAGGATCTCTAGGACTACCTCGTCGCTGAGGTCAGCAGCCAGGACGGGCGCGAGGTTGGCGCGAGGGTCAATCCAGTTCATATCGCTGCCGAATAGGATGCGCGATTCCCCGATCTTATCCACCAGGAACTCTATCAGCCCGTTGTCGTAGTAGTCGCCGGCAATGTCCACATTCACTTGAGGGAATTGCGCACAGAGCCTAACCACTGCCTCCGCAGAACCGGGCCGCCCCCCCGCGTGAGCGAGTACGAACTTGACCTGTGGGTGCGCGGCCAGGTGCGGGCGAAAGCGATCCGGGTGGGACACATACTGGACCGGGTTGGTCGGTGAGACATCCCAGCTATGCGTCAGAATCGTGGCTCCGCGCCTCTCGGCGAGTTCGTAGAGGGCACCGTACGCCTCATCATCGCCCTCGACTTCGTGCCACGAGGGATGAATCTTAATGCCCGCGCACTCCGGATCGTCCAGATATGCTTGGATACGCGCCAGGTGCTCGGGCCCCCGGTTGGGGAAGAAGACCGCGTAGTACAAGATCCGTCCCCCTGCGGCAGCGCGCAGGCTCCGACTGTACTGTTCGGGGCTGATTTGCGCGTCCATCAGCGACTCGTACGCGCAGATGTTAATCCGCTCAATCGCGCACCAGTCCATAAACTCCAGCCAGTCGTGCACGGTGAAGCTCACAGCTTCATCAGGCACCGGGAATCTGCCCGGCGGCCCGCTGTGCGTGTGCGCATCAACGATAAACGCCAGCGGCGCGACGAATTCGACCTCCGGCGCTTGGATAACCGGCATCCCCAGCAGCCGGCGCAGGTTATTGCCGGCCAGATCGCATTTCTGCTCCCAGGTCAGTCGCCCCATAGCGATCGGCCCCATCGCCGCGTGCGGATTGTAGCGGGGTCGGTGGCTGCCGAACAACATCCGCTTGCCGAAGCCCTTCGCGCACAGGCGCTCGTGCCCCAGCCAGTTGCAGAAGTTATACGTGCACAGGTAGACGTTCTCGTGGCGGCCCATCAGCTCTTCCAGGTGGGCGAGGAAGTACAGGATCTTGACCGGCCCGGACTCGACGATGAGGGGGAGCTGCGGGTACTGACCGGACAGCCGGGCCATCTCGTCAAACTCGACGTCGGTGTGCAGCAGGACCAGTGGCATTTTTTCCCGGGCCATCTGCGCCAGCAGCGGGTGAAGCGCGGGAAGCGTCCCGGAAAGCTCTGGCTGATAGCGCAGCAGTTGGTAACCCTCGGCCCGAAGTTCAGGCAGCGCGCCCACCATACCGGGTTGGGCATCGGCCGCCTTGATCGCGGGAAGATCGTAGGCGCGCGCATACTCAGGGAACGCCGGCGGGTCGTCGTCCCACACCGCCATATCCAGCCAGGGCAGCGCGGCATACACCGCCTCGTAGGCGCGGCGAAGCTGCCGGACAGATTCCAAGTAGTCAGCGGCCTGCGTCATTTCGTCTGTCGTCATTGGCCTTGCGACCTTTTCAGTGCTGCGAATTTCTCATACAGGTCTTCGCCAAGAGCGTCGCGCGGCTCGTATCGCCTAAGCAGGAACGAATCCGTGACAATGCGAATCATATCCGCAGGCGATTCTACCACGCCCGCTACCTGCGCCTGCAGCAGGATGTTACCTATCGCAGTGGCTTCAGTGGGGCCAGCGATCACGGGAAGGCCAGCGGCATCGGCAGCTAGCTGGCAGAGAAGCTCGTTGGCGCTGCCGCCGCCGACGATCCGCAGCGTATTGACCCTCTTCCCCACCAGCGCGCCGAGTTGCTCGATTGCCAGGCGGTAAGCCAGCGCGAGACTGGTGAAGACAACGCGTGCGATCTCGCCGGGCGTCTGCGGCACCGGCTGGCCACTCTGCGCGCAGAAACTTTGGATCTCCGAGGGCATATCATCAGGAGCCAGAAAGCAGCTCGCGTCCGGGTCAATCACACTGACCGGCGCAGCAGCCTTCTGCGCTGTCTCGGTTATCTCGGCGAAGCTCATATCCCGGCCAGCGGCCCGCCAGGCCCGGCGGCACTCCTGGACCAGCCACAGGCCCATAATCGCCCGGAACAGCCCCCACCGCCCGTGCGCCAGCCCGAAGATGGCCAGCTCCTGCTGGGCCGGCTTCTCGGGAACCAGCAGCTCATCCGTCGCGCAGCCCAGCATAGACCAGGTCCCCGACATCAGGCACACTACGCCCTCGTCAGCCGGGGGCAGGATAGCCGAGGCAGTGGCCGTGTCATGGCCGACAGCGATCACGACCGGCGTTCCCCGCAGGTTGGCCTGCGGTGCCTGGTCCGCCGTGATCTGACCGACTGCTGTCGGCACTTCCGCGACCTCGGGCAGATAGTGGTGGGGGATGTCCAGCATCGCCAGCAGCTCCAGATCCCAGGACCCGGTTTCCAGGTTACGGAGCTGCGATACCGTCGCCAGCGAGCGGTCGGTCATCCGCTGCCCGCACAGATCGTAGTGTACCAAATCAGCGATGTGCAGCAGCGTGTCGGCCTGCTGGAGCAGCTCTGGTTCCTGCTGGGCCATCGCCTTGAGTTGGCAGAGCGTCGTTATCGGCGCAGCGAGCGAGCCGACCCGCCTGACCAGCTCATCGGGCGTGATAATATCAGCGAAGCTTTCGGGCATACCAGCGGTGCGCGGGTCGCGGTAGGATACCGGCGCAAACAGCAGGCGCCCGGCTTCGTCGAGCAACCCGAAGTCCTGCGCCCAACTGTCGCAGCTCACGGAGGTTATCGGCTCACCGTCGGCCATTTCAGCGGCAGCGGCCAGACCCCGGCGAACCGACGCGATTATGTGCGGCCAGTCCCACGACAACTGCCCGGCACGGTCCCGGGCCTGGTGCGCGAAGCGGTGGGCGATCTCCAGGCGCAGCCTACCCCGGTCGAGCGTCCCGAGTACCACGCGCCCATTACTCGCGCCCAGATCAATGGCGATGAATTGGTGGCTCTTAGCGGCCATACCTTCGGTATCGCGCCCCGCCTTCACTTGCAGAAAGTTCGCCCGCCGTCTACGAACAGCGACTGGCCGGTGATGTAGGAAGCTTTATTCGAAAGCAGGAACACGACTATATTGGCAATATCTTCGGGCTGACCGAGCCGACCCACGGGCACCTGTGCCGCGACCTCAGCGCGCTGAGCCGGGTCCGGGTAGCGCTGCTTGAGCAGATCAGTATCAATCAGGGAGGGATGCACCAGGTTGCAGCGGATCTGCTCGCCCGCGAAGTTGCGGGTGATCGCCCGGTTGAGGCCCTCGAGGCCCGCCTTGGCTGCGGCATAGTCCGGCCGCCCACCACCGCCGGCGACGATCGCGGCTGACCCGATCAGGACAATCGCCCCGCCGCCCTGCTCCTGCATATAGGGCACAGCAAAGCGGGCAGCAATGAAGGCGCCGTTGAGGTTGATGTCTACGCCTTCACGCCACTGATCCGGCGTGACTTCCAGGAACGGAACCGGCGAGGTGAACCCGGCGCAGTAGACCAGGTAATCAAGCCGTTCCCACCGCTGGCGAACGCGAGCGAGGAACTGCTCGGTGCCCGCTTCGTCGGTACAGTTGACAGCCATGTCGAAGCAGTTGCTGCCCAGAGCCTCGATCTCGTCGGCGAGCTGGGCGCTGCCCGCCAGGTCTGCTTCGTTGCCGAGGTGCGTCCACGCGACATTGCCGCCCGCCTGGGCGATCGTCCGACAGATCCCCGCCCCGATCCCGCGGGCACCACCGATGACCGCTGTCACCGTCTCGCTCAAATCAATAGTAAGCATCCTCACCACTCCCCCTTGTCGTTGCGTGTGCAGGGACAAATGTTGAGCGCGATGCGCGAGACGTGCGCCCCCCGTTCTGTGCCGTTGCTTGCTGCTACTCCCCTCTCCTAAAAGGAGAGGGGCCAGGGGTGAGGCCACCGCCATCGTTACTTTCGCAGGACGTTTTCCATACACGCGCGCAGCTTGCCCAGAACCTCGTCCGCTTCGGCCTGGTTGATGATCAGCGGCGGCTTGACCTTGAGCACATTGCGCCGCACGCCGCCCAGCCCGAAAAAAATACCGTTATTGAAGCCCTCGGTGCGGATCCCCACCGCATACTCCTCGGCAGGCTCTTTGCTTTCGCGGTCGGTGACAAACTCCGCGCCGATGTGCAGACCGGCCTGGCGCACCTCGCCGATCTCCGGGAACTCCGCCATCATCGCCTTGATGCCGTCGCCCAGGTACTGGCCCATCGCGCGGCAGTTATCGAGCACACCGGCCTCCAGCAGGGCGATCTGCTTGGCGGCGGTGACCATTGACAGCGACGGGTTGGCGAAGGTGTGCAGTTCCTCGCTATCCGGCGCGAAGCCTTCCAGCCCATCGGCGATGATGATTGCCGCGAGCGGCAGGCCCGCCCCGAGCGCCTTACCCAGCACGATGATATCGGGCGTCACCCCGAAGTAATCCGCGGCAAACCACTCCCCGATGCGCGCGTAGGTCTGGATTTCATCGAAGACCAGCAGCGTCTCGAACTCGTCGCACAGCTCGCGGAGCGCTTGCAGGTAGCGTTGGGGCAGAATTATCTGGCCGGCGCTGGCCTGGATCGGCTCGACGATAACCCCCGCCGGCCGCCCGGCGATCCCGCGCTGGAAGGTCTCCCGCGCGATGGTCAGGCACATATCAATGTAGGTCTCGGCGTCTACCCCGAAGGGATTGCGGTAGGTATACGGGTTGGGGATGCGGATGAACGGGTGGGTCAGCGGCAGGAAACGGCTGCCGCCGATATACCTGCCACTGGCCCTCGTCGAAATCCACGAGGCGCCCATAGTCCCCAGCGTCGTGCCGTGATAGCTGTCCTGGAGGCAGACAAAATCCCGGGCCGGCTCGACGTTCTTGATACCGCTTTTCATCGCCGCTTCGATAGCCGGGCCACCCCCGCTGGTGAACGCGCCCCGGTTTCGCCCCTGGGGCGCC
>CAYNMY010000081.1:0-7872 GCA_964398275.1 uncultured Armatimonadia bacterium
AGCGATGTAGTCTGCCCGGTTGGAAGGTCAGCGGTGGTGCTAGGCAGCGAGGAAAGCGCTGGCAAGTTCATTGCCGAGCACGGTGGCACGAAGACATCTTGGGAGAATTTCCTCGCCGAACAGCGCCAGCGGTAGCTGCTGGCTTATACGCAACCGATGGTACTGCACGGGCGACTGTGGGGGAGAGTAGCCCGTCGCTGGGGTTTTGCTCCTGCGCAGGGCCCCGTTTTGGCCCCTGTGCGCACGTTTTTAGGCCCTCTACGTCGTGACCCCTTCCAGTTGACTTTTGCCCGCCAAATGGAGTATAATTCCAAGGTTCAGATGCGATAAATTGGCGTCGGACGAGAGGCTCTCATAACCTTATGTATCGTCCGAGGAGCTTGGAAATATATGGGTACGTTGGTACAGAAGATCCGCGATGTCTTTTGGGGCGAGCCCAATGAGAACGGCAACGGGATGGCCCCGGCAATGCGGATCACCGTAAAATGTGAGTGCGGGGAAAAAATCTCAACACGCATCGAAAAAGCATACGATCTGCAAGGGCAATACCTGCCCACTGAAGATAAAGCCGAAGCTAAGCCACCAGTAATCGCGGGCTATCTGCTGCGAAAAGAGCTGGTCGGCAGTTGCTGTCAGAATCCGGTACGGGTGACGGTGCAGTTTGACGCCGACAAGCGGCCCAGCGACCACAGCGTCGAGGGCGGCGAGTGGTGCTCGGCGGAAGAGTGCGCGTAATCGTGCCCGTGGTCCCGGCAGCCAGCGGAGGGGCAAGCAATGGACCAGATCTCCGAAGCCGCCCCCGAGCCGACTGGTAGCTGCAGGTTGTGGCGTTCGCCAGTGGGGAAATTGAGCCTGCTGGGGATCTGCGTGTATGTGGTGCTGGTCAGCACCCCTCTGATTCCCATCCCCCTTAGCTACGGACTGCGCCTGCTGCTGGCTGGGTCGCTCCTCGCCACGCTGCTGCTCGCGGGGCTGTCGGTCGGGCTGATTGTGCAGGGCGCGCGGTTGCAGGTCTTCGCCGTCCAGGAGCTGGGCCTGCTGGTGGTATCCGCTGGCCTGTGGTTTGGCCTGGCCCGCCTGGCTACACTCAGTCACCTCCACCGCCTGCTGGTCACCCCGCTCGCGACCGTTATGTTCTTGCTGGCGTGCCTGTGGCTGGGGAGAGTGATATCGCGCCTGTTCCGGGACCGCAGCATCCTCCTGCCAGTCTGTGCGGCGGCGGCAGTGGTGGACATATTCACGGTCTACGCTGGCCCGACGGGCATAATGTTGGAGAAGCACCCGGAATTTGTCGAGAGCCTGGCGATGGCCATTCCGCAAATCGGCTCAGCGGTTGGCGGCGAAGGCTTGGCGGGGCTTAGTGTCGCCAACTTCATCGGCCTGGGCGATTTCATCTTCCTGGCAGCGTTCCTGGCGGCGGGAGCGAGGTTCGGCTTCGATCTGGCGCGTACGGCGGGGGTGGTACTCCTCCTGGTCGCGGTGGGCATGACCGTGCACATAGTCTCGCCGATCGCAATCGGCATCCCGCTGCTACCGTTCATCGCTACGGGCTTCGTGGTGGCAAATTGGCGGGAGTTCCGATTAAGCGGGGAGGAGAAAAAAGCCGTCACTGCTGGCGTGTTGCTGATCGCGACCCTGGTGCTGGTGATGTGGCTGCTATTCGGTCGGACGTGAAGCCGGCGCCACGGCATCTTGTTCTGGGAGGAGCACGCAGGATTCAACTGCTGGTTGCTAGTGCGCTGACCGGTACGCTGGTCGCGACAAGAATGTCGCTCCTACGAGGAGAATATGGCGACAAGGTGTCGTCACCCCGACACCCGCCGGACCCGTGAGCAACCGACATCAGCGGCCTCGGTCGCAGTACGGCCATCGGGGAGGACCAGGTCCGGCGCAATCTCGGCCAGGGGTATGAGTACGAACTGGCGGGCGAGCATCTGCGGATGAGGTATCTTCAGGTCAGACTCGACTATCTGCTCATGCCCGTAGAGCAGGATGTCCATATCAATGTTGCGCGGGCCCCAGCGGCGCGTCCTGATCCGCTCCATCTGGCTTTCGATATTCTGGAGTATCCCCAGCAGCTCGCGCGCCGAGCAGGTCACGTGTATCTCGGCGACCTGGTTAAGGAAATCCGGCTGGTCCTGGGGGCCAACCGGATCGGTTTCGTAGAAGGATGAAGTCTTAATGACTTCAATTTCCGGGTGCTGGGCCAGGCGGCGCAGCGCCTCCTGAAGATTGGCGGGCCGGTCGCCGAGGTTGCTGCCGAGGCCCAGATAGCAGGTCACAGGCCTATCCACGGCTGCACACCTGTCCCCGTCAGCCACAGATGCAAACGAACTGTCTGCCGTCATCTGCCGTTATCTGTCGTTATGTGCCGTTATCTGCCGTTATGTGGTGTTGTCTGCTGTACTAGGGTGTGTCGGGCAGCGGCCGGTGGGGCACTACGCCGGGCGCCGGTTTGGTCTCTTCGCGCTGGGGCTCGGGCTCAGGGTGAATTGATGCAGGCTCTTCTGCTGGGGCCTCGGTCGCTTGCTGGGGCAACTCACCGCGCTCCACTATCGCCTCGACCTGCTCCATGGCCAGCGTCTCGTGCTCGAGCAGCGCCTCCACCAGCAGTTCCAGCTTGTCCCGGTGCTGGCCGAGGATCTCCAGCGCGCGCTGGTAGGCTTCGTCCACAAGACGGCGTACTTCCCGGTCAATCTTCTCCGCTGCATCCTCCGAGTAGTTGCGCTCCTCGGCAAAGTCCTTGCCCAGGAAGACCGGTCCCGTGTGATGCCCATAGGTAATCGGCCCCAGTTCGTCGCTCATCCCATAGTCGGTGACCATCTCACGGGCCAGCTTGCTGACTCGCTGCAGGTCATTAGCGGCGCCGGTGGTGATATCACCGAAGACCAGTTGCTCCGCGGCGCGCCCGCCCAGCGCCTGGACCAACTGGTCGGACAGCTCGCTGGCAAACATCATGTAGCGGTCGTCTTCGGGCAGATTCAGCGTGTAACCCAGCGCCATGCCCCGGGGGAGAATAGTGACCTTGTAGGTCTTGTCGAAATCGGGCAGCATATTGCCCACGAGGGCGTGGCCGCCTTCGTGATAGGCCAGGACCTTGCGCTGATCGGCGCTCATCACGCGGCTCTTGCGTTGGGGTCCGGCCAGGACGCGCTCGACGGCCTCGTCGAGCTCGGGCATGCCCACCTCCTTCTTGTCGAGGCGGGCGGCCAGCAGCGCGCCCTCGTTGACCAGATTCTCCAGATCCGCCCCGGAAAAGCCCGGGGTGCGCTTGGCCAGGATCGAGGCGTCTACCTCCTCGGCCATCGGCTTGTCTTTCATATACAGGTCCAGGATCGCCTCGCGCTCGCGCACGTCGGGATTCGGCACGATGACCTGGCGGTCGAAGCGGCCCGGACGCAGCAGGGCTGGGTCGAGAATGTCGGGGCGATTGGTCGCCGCCAGGATGATGATGTCGGCGTTGGGATCGAAGCCGTCCATCTCCACCAGCAGGGCGTTGAGCGTCTGCTCGCGCTCGTCGTGGCCGCCGCCTAGCCCGGCGCCGCGCAGTCGGCCGACGGCGTCCAATTCATCAATGAAAATAATGGCGGGCAGATGCTGTTTGGCTTCGCGGAACAGATCGCGCACCCGCGAGGCACCGACCCCTACAAACATCTCGACGAAGTCGGACCCGCTCATATAGAAGAAGGCAACGTCCGCCTCACCAGCGACGGCGCGCGCCAGGAGTGTCTTGCCGCAGCCGGGGGGGCCGACCAGCAAAACCCCTCGAGGTATCTTCGCGCCCAGCGACCGGAAGCGCTCGGGGTCTTTGAGGAATTGAACGACTTCCTGAAGCTCCTCTTTGACCTCCTCCATACCGGCGACCTCGCCAAAGGTAACCCGCTTCAGATTCTCGCCCAGGAGCTTGGCCTGGCTGCGCCCGAAGTTGAAGGCCTGTCCGCCGGCGTTGCGCATCTGGCGGAGAATGAATATCCAGAAGAACAGCAGGATGGCTATGGGGAAAATGAGGGTGCCAACCCAGCCCAGTAGGTTATCGGTCCAGCTGCCGGCGGAGACGGCGAAATCCACCGGCGGGCTGTACTTGGCGCGAAGCTGTTCGATGGTCTGCGCATCGAATTCGTATTCGACCTTGTATCGGCTAAGGGATTCCTTGGTATCGCCAAAGGCGCCGGGCTGGAACTTGCCCTCCACGCGTTTGCTGCCGATAATCTGTATTGTTTCGATCTTGCCGGCATCCAGATCAGCGATGAACTCGTTGTAGTATTCGTACTCTTTGACCACCGAAGTCTGCCGGGATAGCCTCGGGATCATAACGAAGGCCACCACAACGGCGGCAATAACCAACAAGCTGACAAACGGATTGTGCTTGCTCATCTATTACTATCTCCTCAACGGGCTGCGCCGCCACCGGCAGGCTATTCCAGCGGCATTGCCGACAGCTTCAAGAACATTTGCGTCTTTTCAGTCACCCGAAACGGCTCGCCGATCCGTAACCCTATTGCCCATATAAGCCGGTCACCGCTGTCAACCACTAACCCTATTGCGCTCCGTCGGTCGCGCGGGACCTTCTCATCCACGAACAGGTCCTGCAACTTCTTGTGGCCGCTCATCCCCAGTGGCTGCATCACATCGCCCCGCCGCCAGTTCCGAACGTAAACCGGCGGTGTGACGACGTCAGCATCCACAATAACATGACTGTCGGCAGCGTGACCGAGTTGACCAGGCGAGTGTGCCAGCAGCTCGGTTGCCACCGTCATTCTCAGCTCCGGCACCTCCACGACCCCCGGCACGGCTAGCTCATAGCACCAGTCTTTAGTATACCCGTTTTGCTCGGGCAACTCAATGTTAGAGGTTAGCTCAACGTCAGTATAGCCAATTCGGGCTACGACCTTACCGGGCAAGTGAAATTCGGCCCCGGTCTGGCCATTTTGCACGAGTTTGTAAAGCTCATTGTAGTGGACAGTACCGACATCAGTCGCTGCTCCCTGCAGCGCCACCAGCGCCTGGCGCAGGACCCGATAAACCAGCCCCGGTGGCATCGCGGCAAGCTTCTCCCGATTTAGGGCGACCCGGTCCGGGCCGATTTCTGCAATCTCCGCGAAGACCTCCTCGACTAGCGGCTCGGTCCAGTCCAACTCCTCTTCAGCAGCCCCAGCCAGCCGTAGGAGTGCCTCGTGCGGATTGTCTGCATACTCCCGGGCCAGCAGCGGCAACAACTCCAGCCGGATCTTGTTACGCAGGAAGTCGGACGAATCGAGATTTGTTTCGTCACAGCGCGGCTGCAAGTTGTGGCGCTGGCAGTACTCAATGGTGACCTCGCGGCTGGTCGTAATGAGCGGGCGAATGAATATGCCGCGCACCGGGGGAATACTGCGCAGGCCGTGCAAGCCGCTGCCGCGCAAAATGTTGATGATCAGGGTTTCGGTACGATCCGTGGCCGTGTGCCCGAGCGCAACCCGGCTGAAACCGTACCGGGTGGCCAGTGCGGTCAGGAACTCATATCGGGCTTGCCGGCCCGCCTCCTCCACAGATAGGCCCTCGCTGCAAGCCCGCGCGGCAACATCTTCGGCAGCAACATGACAGGTTAAGTCCCAACCCGCGCATAGCTCGCGCACGTACGCTTCGTCACCGTCGGACTGCCGGGCGCGCAACTGGTGATTGAAATGGGCCACCGCCAGTTCCAGGGCAAATTCCGGGGCGAGCCAGCGCAGGACGTGGAGCAGAGCGACTGAATCAGGCCCGCCCGAGACCGCCACCAACACTTTGTCCCCGGCCTGCAGCATGCGGTAATGGTGCACCGTCTCCCGGGCCGCCTGCCGCAGACCATCAGTGCCACTCGCCATGGCGACCAATCTTTCTAATCGGACGGCCCGATCAGCCGCTGCATCGTCTCGAGGTAGATCTCGCGAGTTCGGGCAACGACTTCCGGGGGAAGTTCAGGAGCAGGGGGCGTCTTGTCCCAGTCCAGGCCCGCCAGATAGTCGCGGACGTACTGCTTGTCAAAGGATTCCTGGGCATGACCAGGCTCCCACCGCTCGATATCCCAGTAGCGAGACGCATCCGGCGTGAAGATCTCATCAGCTACGGTCAAATCGCCATTGATCAGCCCGAACTCGAACTTGGCGTCGGCAAGGATAAAGCCGCACTCGGCCGCGTATTGCGCGCCGAATTGGTAGAGCTTGAGCGCCTCGCTCTCCAGGTCTGCGGCCAGTCGCTCACCGGTGATGGTGGCCACCTCTTCCCGGGTGATGTTAACGTCATGCCCGGAGGGCGCCTTGGTGGCCGGGGTGAATATCGGTTCGGGCAGCTTATCGGCCTCCACCAGGCCCTCCGGCAGCTTCTGCCCGCAAATCTCTCCGGTTTCCTGGTACGACTGCCATGCAGAACCGGTGATGTACCCGCGCACGACACACTCGACCGGCACGATCTTGGCCTTGCGTACCCACATGGAGCGGCCCTCGAGCAACTCGGCGTGTTCCGCCACTGCTTCCGGGAAATCGGCTGCATCGGTGGAGATGAGATGATTGGGCATGAGCTGCTCGGTCTTGCGGAACCAGAACTCAGAGATCTTCGTCAGAATCTTGCCCTTGCCGGGAATGCCGTTGGGCATCACCACGTCGAAGGAAGATATCCGGTCGGTCGCCACAATAAGCAGATTATTGCCGAATTCGTAGATGTCGCGGACCTTCCCCGACCGGCGCGCGTCCGCGCCAGGCAGATGCGTGGCCAGAATTGTCTTCTCGACAGATTCAGACACAACTGCTACCTCCATAGCTTATGATGCTACGTCTCAAGGTCTAACATTTCGACAACTGCTGCGGTCTGCGGCGGCGCTTTCTCCGGCTCCGGGGCGAGCGCGACGGCGCGGTCCGGGTCCTTCAGCCCGTGCCCGGTCACCGTGCAGACCACTGTCACTGGCTCGGCGCCGAAAAAGCCCTCGTGGGCCAGCTTGATCACGCCGGCTAGGCCCGCGCCGGAGGCCGGTTCGGCAAAGATGCCCTCCTGGCTTGCCAACTGCGCGTAGGCGGCCAGAATCTCGTCGTCAGTCACAATTCGCACCAACCCGCCCGATTCCTCGACTGCTGCCGCCGCTTCCTGCCAGCGGGCCGGATTGCCGATGCGGATAGCCGTCGCCACCGTCTGGGGATTCGCCACCGGCTTGCCGAGCACCAGCGGCGCTGCTCCTGCTGCCTGCCAGCCGAGCATGCGCGGCAGCGACTCAGTCCTGCCGGCCTGCTGGTATTCCCTATATCCCATCCAATACGCGCTGATGTTGCCGGCATTGCCCACCGGCAGAGCGTGGAAATCCGGCGCTCGGCCCAGCGCGTCGCATACCTCAAAGGCTGCGGTCTTTTGCCCCTCGAGGCGATACGGGTTGAGCGAATTGACCAGCGTTACCGGGTAGTTGTCAGTAATATCGCGCACTATCTTCAGGCAGTCGTCGAAGTTACCGGCCACCTGGATAGCCCGCGCACCGTGCGCCAGGGCCTGGGCCAGCTTGCCCAGCGCGACGTAGCCCTCCGGGATCAGCACCACCGATTGCATCCCCGCCACCGCCGAATACGCTGCTGCTGACGCGGAGGTATTGCCGGTGGAGGCGCACATTGTGATCTGAGCGCCTTCTTCTTTGGCCTTGGAGATGGCCATCGTCATCCCCCGGTCCTTGAACGAGCCGGTGGGATTGGTGCCCTCGTACTTGAAATAGAGCTGGATATTGCCCGGCAGGCTGGGTCCGATGTGCCGCGACCGGATTAGCGGTGTATCGCCCTCCAACAGAGTGACAACCGGCGTTTCGTCGCCGACCGGCAGGTACTGGCGGTACGCCTCGATTACCCCGAGCCATTGCCCGGCGGGGGTCCGGCGCGACGCGTC
>CAYNMY010000082.1:0-7859 GCA_964398275.1 uncultured Armatimonadia bacterium
TGAGGGGGAGGTTTGGTCAGTTGGCATAAGATCGGAGCGGGCGTCCGTAACTAGGCGGTTTGTTGTCTTTCTATGGCCCGGTCTACTTCCGCGGCGACGCGCGCCGCTAACCCCCAGATATGGATAAAGCCCGGGGAGGCCGACTGATCAAAGACGTCCCCCTCGGCGTAGGTGGCCAGCTCGTACTGGTACAGGGAGCGGTCCGACTGGCGGGCTACCGGTTGGCAGGTGCCCTTGTGCAGCTTCAGGGTCACCTGGCCTGACACCCGCTTCTGGGTCTCGGCAATGAACGCGTCAATGGCCTCGCGCAGCGGCGTGTACCACAGCCCGTAGTAGACCAGCTCGGCGTAGCGCAGTTCCAGATAGGGCTTGAAGTGCATCGTCTCGCGGTCGAGCGTCATTGACTCCAGATCGCGGTGCGCGGCGAGCAGGATTGTCGCCGCGGGCGCTTCGTACAGCTCGCGCGACTTGATGCCGACCAGACGGTTTTCGAGCATATCAATGCGCCCGACTGCATTCTCGCCCCCAAGCGCATTGAGACGGCTGATGAGTTCCGGGCCGGGTAGCTCATCGCCATCCAGCGCTATCGGTATGCCCCGCTCAAAGGTGATCTGCACGTAGGTGGGCTCGTCGGGGGCGTCAGCGATGCTCCTGGTCCACTCCCACGCATCCTCGGGCGGCTCGCGGCTGGGATCCTCGATCAGCCCGCATTCGATCGAGCGGCCCCAGAGATTGGTATCAGTCGAGTACGGACTCTCCTTGCCTACCGGCACGGGGATGCCGTGTTGCTGGGCGTATTCGATTTCTTCCTCGCGTGTCATTCCCCATTCGCGGGCTGGAGCGATGACCTTCAGGCTGGGGTCAATGGCGGCATAGGTGACCTCGAAGCGCACCTGGTCGTTACCCTTACCGGTGCAGCCGTGGGCGAGGAATTCGGCGCCGTACTGGTGGGCGATCTCCACCTGGGTCTTGGCCAGCAGTGGTCGGGCCAGCGCGGTAAAGGCGGGATACCTGTGTTCATACATCAGATTGGCGCCGATGGCCCGAATGAGGAAATCGTCGAAAAACTCATCCCTGGCATCAACGACGAGCGACTCTACCGCGCCCACATCGAGTGCCTTCTGCCGAATCGCCTCGTAGTTCTTCTCTTCGCCTACGTCCACCGCCAGGGCGATTATCTCCACATCGTAGTTCTCGGCGATCCACTTGATAGCCACGGAGGTGTCAAGTCCCCCGGAATATGCCAGTACGCACTTGCTCATTGCACGTAGACTCCTTTCAGTTCACTGCCAGTACGTCAATTGCTGCCGGGCCTCGCTTTGCGGAACTGGAATTCGCCCGCTGACGCGTAATTGTTGTGAAGTTTCTGTTCAATCTGTACGACCACGGCGTAGCCACGGTCAGGAGTGTACCTGTCCAGGGTCAGCTTGTAAACCCCGTCAGGGATGGGATGATAGTGTATCCTCGCGCGGTGATCGTCAACTGCCTCCTCGCGAGAGTCTTCCGGACTACCTTTCTCGTACGATACCAGAGCCACGCGGTGTATTGTCGGGCTCAGCCAGCCGCTGGTAGACCTCGGCTTGAGGATGTAGGTTCCGGGTCCGTCAATGCAATCGCTGACATCCATACGCACTTCCTGACGGGGATTATCCACGAACTGCTCAGTCTTCCACCTGCCGAGAATCGTCGTCCGATACAGCTTGTCCTTGTCCTCGAAGCCCAACTTCTCCATAAACTCCCCAACACTGCCCGCGTAGGTATCCAGGAGTTGGATTGTGTAATGAAACCAGTAATCATCTTTCCCCTTCAGTTGCGGAGCCGCAGCGGCTGACCACCGGGGATACAGTTCAATGGCGGTTTCAGTCGCCTGGGAGAGGAGGTCAAACTCGTGCTGGGCGGCGGCGCGGTCTTCATCCTTCACGCCCGCGTTTCCGTGGACGAGCTTGCTCAGTTCCCAGAACGATTTCATAACCTGCGCGTACGCCTGAATAATCCTGGTTTCCAGGATGAAAGCCTCATCACCGATTTCATTTGCCAGCACCAACGCAGCGTCGCAGCGGGCGAGGTCCTCGGCGAACTGCTCCTCACTTTGGTACTCGCGGAAGGCGTGCTCGCCCACCTTCCGGGGTTGCACCAGGATGTGCTCAACTGGTGTGCTCCGCGTAAACGCCGGAAAATTGCAGCCGTATACATGCCAGCTTACCGGGCTGAGCAGTTCCGACCAGTCGCCAAACTTCTCCGGCTGATTGATACCGTGGCGGACCGCGTATGAGACGGCGAACTCCCGCGGCGAGCGCCCGTGGGCGTTCCAGGACCATTCCTGAGCGGCCTCGATGTTGAGCTGGTAGTACCAGTTAGTGGGCGTGACATAGGCCATCAGTCCGCTCAAGCCTTTGTCCACGAACTCGGTCATGCGGTAGTTGACAAAAGACGGATTGCTAAACGGGCCTACCGCTACATAGGTGATGCTGAGAATCGGCACCACTGAGAGCCAGCCGCCCTGCTGGGCATATTCCTCGAGCAGCGGATAGATCATCGGAACGTGGCGGACGTTGTATGTTAGCCCACCGTGGTAGTATATTACCTTAACACCCTCCGGCAGCATCGCCAGCAGCTTGTCATTGTCCGGGTAGCTGCCCTGGCTCAGCAGGATGCGCAGTCCCAGGTCCGGGTAGGTTTTCTTGACCTCTTGCCAGGCGGCCAGGAAGACCTGGGTCTGCAAGACCCACCAGTTATGCTGCGAGCACTTCTCGCAGTTGCAGATCACCGTACGTTCAGTCATCCATACCGACACCTCCTTTACACCCTCGACGGAGGCCAAGGCAGTCATCCAGTCCACGTAGAGCTGTTTGGTCTCGGGCTCACAAAAGCACATCGCACGGGGCTTGTCCGGGTTCTTTTGCAGGTGTGGATAGGTCGGGAAGACCTTGCGGCTGAAGCCCTTGGGGTGGGCGATGTAGGGGAGGACCTTTATGGCGTAAGGGTTCCCCTGGGTCATCAACTCTTGATTAAAGCGAGCGTGCAATATGTGCTCTGCATCAATGCTGATCTTGGAATTCGTCTCAATCAAGTTGAACTTGCCCTCAGCCAGCCACTGAAGTTGGTCTTCGGTGATATGGCCCCACTGGCCGCGCTCTTCCATATCGGGCCAGTCAACGATTTCGCCGACCGGAATTGCCACCGTTGCTGCCTCGTCGCTGCCCTCAATCATTGGGGCCAGAAGCTGCTTGAGCGTCAGCGCGGCGTAGTAGGTGCCCACGTCGGTATTAGCGCCGCAATCCAGCCCGGTGACATACCCTTGGGCGTCTCGCGTTGGCCTGATGAAATAGGCCTGCTCAGCGTTGGGGCGCTGACCAATAGTCTCAGCATCTGTGTCGCGCCGGCGCAGGTCAATGACAAATCCGCCCGTCGCCTCTGTCCCGGCCACCTCTTTGAATAGTCCGGTGAGCTGCTCGGCGGCGCGCTGCTCCAACTGGGTCGGTTCAGCGGCGCTCACAACCCGGATACTGCTTACGGCCACGACCACCTTGCCGCTGATCTCGACCTGCTGAGGCAGGGGATACAGCCACAGGATCCAGTCCTCCGCTTCTGTCCGTGATATTGGTTCAGCATCATAGGTAGCCGCCGGGGAACGGGTGACCCCAATGGTAAGGGCTACCGTGACCAGGATTGCCAGTTCAATAGGTATTCTCATCGCCAATCTCCTTATCGCCTTTCACGTGTCCCCGATCGGGACCGGGCTTCTTCGTGCGGGCGTTTGCTTCAGCCAGGGTGTAGATTCCGCGCTTATTGTGGTCGGACCTCTTGACAATTGCAATTCTGGCAGTATAATATAGGTTAGCACTCCACTACAGAGAGTGCTAAGCAGCTAAGCGACGGGCCTCAGGTAGACTCGTATAGCCAATCAATGTGATAGAAGAAGGTGGTGTAAGCGTCATGCTCGAACCGCTGGGAAATCGTGTACTGGTGGAGCCCAGTGAAGCCGAAGACAAAAGCACCGGTGGGATTCTGCTGCCGGAATCGGCCCAGGAAGCGCCCGCTGAGGGCAAGGCAATCGCCGTCGGACCGGGTAGGGTGCTGGATAATGGCGAGCGGGCTGAAATGAGTATCAAAGAGGGAGACGTCATTATCTACAGGAAGTTCGGCGGTACCGAAATCACCGTTGACGGTGAGGATTACGTACTGGTCGAGGAAGACTCGGTGCTGGCAATCAAGAGCTAAGCCAGTCGCCGAAAGATTTCACTACAAGGAGGAAAGAATATGCCAGCGAAGACAATTGCTTTTGATGAGGAAGCGCGGCGGGCGCTGGAGCGCGGGATTGACCAGGTAACCAACGCGGTGAAGGTAACGCTGGGCCCCAAGGGCCGCAACGTTGTGCTGGAGAAGACATGGGGCGCTCCGACCATCACCAAGGATGGCGTTACCGTTGCGAAAGAGATTGAGTTGCCGGATAAGTACGAGAATATGGGCGCGCAACTGTGCAAGGAGGTGGCCTCCAAGACCAACGATGACACCGGCGACGGGACAACCACGGCCACCGTGCTCGCCCAGGCGATTGTCAAAGGTGGCCTGCGCAATGTTGCTGCGGGGGCGAATGCTATGCTCATCAAGCAGGGCATCGAGCGCGCCACGGAGGCGGCTGTTGAGGAAATCGCCAAAGCCAGCCATCCACTGGAGACCAGTGAGGAGATCGGCTTTGTCGCCGGGATCGCGGGCAATGATCGCGAGATCGGCAAGCTTATCGCCGACGCGATGGAGAAAGTCGGCAAAGACGGGGTGATCACGGTTGAGGAGTCGAAGGTCGGACGCACCGAGATCGAAACCGTCGAAGGTATGCAGTTCGACAAGGGTTATCTCTCGCCGTATTTCGTAACTGACGCGGATACCATGCAGTGTGTGCTGGAAGACCCGTACATTCTCACTTTCGAGAAGAAGATCTCCTCGGCGGCGGACATTGTGCCCTTGCTTGAGAAGATCGCTGGCGCCGGCGCCAGCCTGCTGGTAATCGCCGAGGATATCGAGGCGGAAGCCCTGGCGACGATGGTCGTCAATAAGATGCGCGGGAGCTTGCCTTCGGTAGCCGTTAAGGCCCCGGGCTTCGGCGATCGGCGCAAGAGCAGCCTCGAGGATATCGCCATCCTCACCAGCGGCACCTTCATCTCGGAGGATCTGGGCCTCAAGCTCGAGAGCGTCACGCTTGAGGAGCTGGGCCGGGCTGAGCGCGTTGTGATTACCAAGGACGATACCACCCTCATCAGCGGGGCCGGCAGTGACGACGAGATCAGTGCGCGTATCGCCCAGATTCGCCGCGAGATCGAAGACACCGACTCGGACTACGACCGCGAGAAGCTCGAAGAGCGATTGGCCAAGCTGGCCGGTGGCGTAGCCGTGATCAAGGTCGGTGCGGCTACCGAGGTCGAGCTTAAGGAGCTCAAGCATCGCTTTGAGGACGCACTCTCGGCCGCTCGCTCGGGTATCGAAGAGGGTATCGTGGCTGGTGGCGGCGTGGTGCTAGCGCGGGCCAGCCAGGTGCTGGATGACCTCGAGGTGGACGGGGTTGACGAGCAGACCGGCGTGCAGATCGTCAAGAAGGCGCTGGTCGAGCCCCTCAAGCAGATCGCCGAAAACGCCGGCTTCGAAGGGAGCGTTGTGCTGCAGGAGGTACTGGAGAATGACGATCCCAACTTCGGTTTCAACGCGTTGACCGAGGAGTACGGCGAGCTGACCAGCGACGGCGTGGTTGATCCGGCCAAGGTCGTGCGCTGTGCGCTGGAGAATGCCGCCAGCATTGGGGCACTGGTCCTGACCACCGAGGCCGTCATAGCTGCAGTGCCCGAGGAGAAGCACGCGCCTGCTGGAATGCCCGACGACTATATGTAGAGACTACACACGGGCATATCTGAGAATAGGGAAAAGGCCGGCCTATCTGGGGCGGCCTTTTCTTTTTTTTGGCAAGAGGAACCGAACGTTTGCGGGGGGAATTTGTATATATAGGTGGTACGGCGAGCAGCGGGGCACTGAGTCCAGTCGCCCGGGAGGTACGTGACGATGTTCGACCGGCGGTCGGAGCCAGAGATTCAGCGAGAAATGGCGGACGCTAAGGCGACGCGCGTCGGTCAGCTAGCGACGGCCGCGCAGCAGATAATGGATGTGCTGCGCGCTTATACTCGCCTCGTTGAGTTTCTGATCGTCATAACCATTATTGTTGGGGCCATCTGCGTGCTTTGGCCGCGGTATCTGCAAGCCAGGCACAGCGCCCTGGTTACCACGTGTCTGGAGAAGCTCAACGAACTGGGTCACGCCATGGAGATGTACAACACCGACTATCATGCCTATCCTGAGGCCAGTATGTGGTACAAGGCCGTCGGGGACTACCTGGGGCCGTTTGAGGATGCCAGGGTCAAGCCCTTCAAGTGCCCGGCCGACCACACCGCTGCGCCGACGTCTTATTACTACCTGGATGCATCCTTGCTTCCCGAGGAGCAGTCCGATTGGCCTCTTACTGAAATACCGATGTTGGTTGATGAGTCCTACCACGCCGACAGAGCAACGGTTCTGTGGTACGATGGTCACCAGAATGCGCTGGATAAGCTGGACTGGCTGAATCTGCGCATCAACATCCTGCACTTGCGCCGCACACCCGGGCACCCGGAGGCGATGTGTTTACTACCGGTTTCCCCGCCGGAAGATGACATCATGGGGGGAGCTACACCACCGTAGGATCAAGCTCGGTTTGTGTTCAAGAAGGCACCTGCTTCAGTAGGACAGGCGTCTCGCCTGTCCCGAATTTGTGCGGTCCTCGGACAGGCGAGACGCCTGTCCTACCAATTCGACGTACAATAAGGCTTTCTGCGCACAGCCCACAGGGGCCAATGAAGGCAAGAGATCAGGCCACGCGGCAGCTCCGGGGCGAACAACTTAGGGGGCCGGGTCGTCAACGAGCCGAGTACAGAAGTCCTTTTGGCATAAGGCAAGATAGCGAACCATGCCCCAGCACAAAGCAGTGGTCACCGGCCTCGGTGCGGTTACCCCCTTGGGCCTGAATGTGGCGGAGTTCTGGCGGCGGCTGGTCAGCGGGCAGCGAGGGATCGAGCGGATAGCCAGGTTTGATCCTGCCGGTCTGCGTAACGAACGGGCCGGCGAGATTGCTCGATGGTCGTTCCACCCCGACCACTTCGGGTTGGACGGAGCCCCCGACGAGGCCACGCAGTTTCTGCTCCTGGCCGCCGAGGAGGCCATTGGCGATGCCGCGTTGCCTGGGGCGGAGATTAGCTGTGCTGGGCTGATTCTGGCCACGAACTTCGGCGGTGCTTCAGCTTGGGAGCAGTACGTCGCCAGTCTGCTAGCGAACCAGCCCGACGCCCAGGATTTCGACGCCTTTTGCTTCGATTCGGCGATAGACCACTGCTACAGGCACTGGTCGCTCACAGGCCCCACCAGCTTGATTTCCAGCGCTTGTGCTTCCGGCTCGGCGGCCCTGGGATATGCCTGCGATTTGATTCGCCACGGCTACGCCAACGTCATGCTGGCGGGTGGCTTTGACTGTCTGGCACCCTCTCATCTCGCAGGGTTGAGCGTATTGCGTACCATCACTGCCGACGATATCCATCCCTTTGCTGCGAGTCGCTCGGGGACGATGTTCGGCGAGGGCGCAGCGGTGCTGGTGCTGGAGGAATACAATCGCGCCGTCAGCCGAGGGGCGCGCATCTACTGCGAAGTCAGTGGCTGGGCGCAGAACAATGACGCCCACCACCTCACCGCGCCGGACGAGACAGGCGACGGAATCCGGCGGGTGCTGGATTCGGCGCTCGTTGATGCGGGCGTGCTGCCCGGTGGGGTGGATTACATCAATGCGCATG
>CAYNMY010000083.1:0-7854 GCA_964398275.1 uncultured Armatimonadia bacterium
GTCTCCTGCCTGGAGCAAGTGTTGGTGAGGACGAAGAACACCGCGCCCCAGATCGGGCTCAGTCCCACTCAGCGCCGCCAGAATATGCAAGGTGCCTTTGAAGTAGCCGACGCTAAAGAGGTAACAGGCGAGAGTCTGCTGCTCATTGATGATGTCTATACCACAGGCAGCACACTGAATGCCGCAGCCGGCGTGCTGCGGCGCGCCGGCGCGGAGGCGGTCTACGCGCTTACGATAACCCGCGCCGTACCCCTTACGCATCCGCAGTTGGGCTACCGCCTCGGCGACGAAGAAGACCTGGCCTAGTAGTTGCTGGCGTTAGTTGGCATTATTTGGTGGCGGAGTATTTCGTGGCTCCTTGGTAGCAGCCGGGCCGGCCTCGCTACGCTCGACACGGCCCCTCCAACGGCGCAACACACACAATGGTACAATAAGGTTTCCGGAGGGGCCTGTCGCGGGAAGCTTCGCAAGGCGAAGCTTTCAAGGCTGGCCCTAAAACCGTCAGCAATCTTAGGCTGACTTATGCAACTAAGTACTGGTGAGCAAACGCAGCACGGCGATGGATAAAGTGCTTACGCAGCGGTGCATGAGAAGCGACAACCAGGCAGCCGCTGGGTCAGGCAGCGCCAGCGCTCTGCATCAGCTTCACGACGTACTCCACAACTCCGCACATCCGCAGCCCGAATAGAACCAGGATGACACCGAAGAGCTTCTTCAAGGTCTCGGCAGGAATCGCATCGGCCAGCGGCGCGCCGATAAAGAAGCTGCCGACGACCGCGCCAACCGATATTGCTGCTGCCAGCGACAAATCCACGTTGCCCAACGAGTAGTGACGAATTGCTCCCGCCAGTGAACACAGGAAAATCACCACCAGGGACGTACCCACGGCGGTGTGCATCCCACAGGCCCATATAAATACCAGGGCGGGCACCAGCAGTACACCGCCACCGATCCCCAGCAGTGCCGAGAGAATGCCAACCAGCAGACCTACTCCCAAGAACATCGTCAATTTTCCCAATTTGGGCCTCCTGAGCCTACCTTCAGAGGATAGCGAAAGCCGGAAAGACCTCGCCGCGCCCGGCGCCGGAGCATACCACTTATGCCGCCAGCTCTATCGGACCACAACAGGGCGTAATTCGCGACCCGGCCTTGAATTCCCTCCCCACAACAAAGCGAGGCCACGTCTCGGCGGTGGTCAGCTCACCAGCAGGACAAAGGATCTGAAACGCCGAATAATGCCCGTAGGGCATGCCTCGCCAGGACCACTGCTTCGCCGGCAAGACGCCGTGCTGGTCGTCATTTCGTGAAGGTGGCTCTCCCCCGGCCCGCGAATAGGGGCATGCCGTTACCTATCACGATCCGTGTCATCTGCACCGCATTGCCGACACGCGTGCTGAAATCGTGGCGACGGCCTGCCCGGCGTGTATCATTCAGATCGGCTACGGGGTTCGATCGCGCGGTTGGCAGCAGCCGGTTCGGCACGTGGCAGAGCTTCTGGCCGAGCGCCAGAGCGTAGACGTCAGTTCATAGGCTCTCCGCCGTCAAATCGCTCGTAGGCTGGCAGGAAGAGGCCGAAAACTTCTTGCAGGAGTCTGATTGATGAGAGCAGTGCATCAGTCGGGGCAAGAAACCGCTGAGAGCAGTCCTCCCTGGTGGCGAGCCGTCTTGATCGGCAGCCTGCTCATACCCCCTTCCGTCTGGTTCGGCACGTATGTCTACGTGGTCGTGCAAACCACCACGTGGGGGAGCTTCACGCTGCAACCGGGCGGCGTATCCGTTCTATTCGTCGCTGCGGTCCTCACGTTGGCCCTCCGGACTATTTCCAGCCGCCTGGGTCTGGAGCGCTCTGAACTGTTGCTCGTCTACGTGATGATAACCATCTCCGTTGCAGCCAGCGGCATCTGTGGGCCACCGTTTATGGTCAACTATATGGCCGCCGGACAGTACTTCGCCACCCCTGAGAATCAGTGGGAAGAGTTCCTGCCGATGGTGCCGGATATCTTCGCAGTCAAGTCCTGGCCGGCGGTGCTGGGCTTCTACGAGGCGACTACCACCCTTTACAGTTGGGAAACGATATCCGCGTGGCTGTTGCCCCTGGGCTACTGGTGCAGCCTCTTGATGTTGCTGATGGTCGGGGCGATGTTCTCCACCAGCCTGGTCGGCCGGCAATGGGTGGAACACGAACGGCTTACCTTTCCGCTGGTGCAAGTTCCCCTGGAAATGACCCAGGTGCGCCAGCTATCCCGTTTCTGGGGCAACAAGGTGATGTGGATTGGGTTTGCCGTTCCGGCGGTCTTACAGAGCATAAACTATATCAACTTCATTTACCCCAGTTTTCCCAGGTTCCACCTGGGCAGCAGGAATCTGCGCGCAGGCTTCACCAGGCCGCCCTTGAATCACATCAAGCAGATCTCGATGGGCTTCCACCCCTGGGCGATTGGCGTCGCCTTTCTGCTCAGCACCGAGATGTCTTTTTCCTGTTGGTTTTTCTGGCTCCTACAGCGGGTGGAATGGGTCGTCGGGGGGATGATGGGCCTCGTCGGCGCCACTGCCCAGGACGCGGGCCTGACGCGCCTGCCCATGACCTATGTGCAGGGCTCCGGAGGCTTGCTTGCGCTAATGCTGCTCAGCCTGTGGATTGCCCGTCACCAAATCAAGAAGGAATTGACCCAGCGATGGACTCCGCAAGAGGACCGCGTCTCGATATTCGCCCCCACCAGCGCCATCGTGGGCTTTGGGGTTGTGGTGGCCGCGCTAGTGCTGCTGGCGAACCTCGGCGGCATGCCTGTAGCTGTAAGCCTCCCGCTATTCCTGCTTTTCTTCCTGTTCACCCTATGCATCGGTCGCGTGGTGTCGGAGGCTGGGGCAGCCCAGACCTACCCCCCGAGCATGGGGCCGCTTGGCCTGATCACCGGCCTCGTGGGCACGAATGCTCTGTCCATGGATACCAGGATAGCTCTGGCCTATAACCACTGGTGGGGTGGCGACTACCGTGACAGCTACATGCCGCAACTGCTGGCCGCCTTGAAGATGCGCCACGAGGCCGGTATTTCCGTCCGCCAATTGCGCTGGGCGCTGCCGCTGAGCATGTTTCTGACCATTATCAGCTCGGTTTGGTCTATGCTGCACATCTACTACAAGTACGGCGGAGCCAGCGCGGTGGTACGATTCTGGTACACAGCAGTAGGTAAGAGGCCCATGAACATTCTGTCCAACTGGCGAGACTCGCCGCGCCGCGCTGACTGGCTCGGACTGGGTGTCTTCGTGGGCGGTGCTATCCTGACTGTGGGCCTCACCTTGGCCCGCCAGCATATTTACGGGTGGCCCTTTCATCCGGTCGGTTTCGTCCTGGCCTTCACCCGGAATATGGACAAGACGTGGATGCCCTTTGTTATCGCCTGGCTGATTAAGACGATGATTCTGCGCTATTTCGGCATCAAAGCCTACCAAGAGGCGCGGCCCTTCTTCCTGGGGGTGATCATGGGGGATTTCATAACCGCCATCTCCTGGGCCACCTACGGGATGATCATCGGCGAGAACATGTATTTCTCCTTCAAGTAGGGGCGCTGCTTGCCGCGCCCCCTGCTTGCCGCGCCCCCTGCTTGCCGCGCCCCCTGCTTGCCGCGCCCCCTGCTCAGTACTCTTCGCTCACCCGAATGTTGTCTATCTCCACGGTGTCGCCTTCGAAGCTGGCCACCCATACCCGGACCCATTGTGACGCAGGCACTGAGACCGGTGTGGTCTGCGAAAGCCCCACTACCTTGTCCTGCAAGCCCTCAACCGGGGTGAAAGCGGCATCTCCTGCGCTCAGGTCCTTGATGAACAAGCTGAAAGCGCCGTCCGCCGGTACTGCCTCATCCAATAGCATCGTCGGATTGGCGGTCAGGTCCAGGACCAACCGCATCCGGTACCAGTGGCCGGGCACGAGCGGATATCCGCCTGCTCTGTAGCGATGATCCGCTCCCCTGCCATACAGTACAATACAATTTGGGCCCACTCCGAAGCGCGGCCCGGCATACCACGCACTACTACCGATTCCTACCACATGCTCCCTCGTGGGTTTCTTGCTGATGAAGAAATCCGCCTCTATGACCAGCGCCTGCTCATCTCCGGTGATGCTAAGTTCGCGGGCAGTCTTGGTTATCTGGCAACCCTCCTTGCCCAGCTCTGAGGCCACCACGACCTTGCCGTGACCCAAAGAGTCATCAGCGGCCTTGCGTACCCGGAATAAGCCCAAGCCCCTGTCCCAGTCGTAGCCGGACAGCTCGCTACCTGTACGGGCCGCCTCGAAGTCTATCATCACCTTCGTGATCACACGTGGTGTGTACTCGGGCATCGGGACAGTCTTACCGCTGGCGGCCCAGCGCACGGCGTGATAGAGCACCTTCCATTCGTCCCCGGTGGACTCGACTCTTCCGTCGTCCGCCCGCAGGCCGAAGATCTGCCCGGTATAGACAACGAAGCCCTTTCCGACCTGGCCTACAACCATCACCGGATTGCCTTTGCTATCTGCCAGAACCGTTGTACCTTGCGGCCCGGGCTTCACATAGAGGTGGTCAAAGTACTCGTGCTGGAACGTGTTCCCTGTCTCCAGGTCACCTACAGACGGATGCTTAGCGAGCACCTGCAGAGTGAGGTCCTCGGCAACCCGGCCACCGTAGCCCGCGCAGACCTGGGGAAAGAGAGGCTGCGCGAAAGCCGAATCAGCCTGTCGCCCCACCGAGTTATGCGAGAAGATGACGCCTCCTCCCTGTTCCACAAAGCTCCTCACGGCGTTGCGCCAGTCGCCCGCGCTTCGGGGAATGTCCAGGGTTGCCGGGAACATAATGACGTTGTATCCCGCCAGTGCCTCTGGCGTGAAGCTGTCGAAAGGCTGAACCGAGATGCCGGGCACTCCCTTGAATCCCTGTTCTATTCCCTCGAAGAAGCCCCCCCGGTCCAAACCCAGGGCAACGGCCTGGACAGGGAACTGCACCAGATACTCCCGGCGCGCCCGCAACCAGTTAATTGTCCCGGTAGAGGCCCGTTGCTCTTGCTCGGTCAGTACCGATACGGGTGGCGGACTCATTGAAGGCATCTGCTCGGACTGGCCACACCGGTTCTCTACCTCGCGCAGCTCGGCCGCCGCTCCCGGGCCGGTAACAACTCCCTGCGAATCAGCGAAGCCGCTGATTTCGCCGCCGACCACTGTCATCCGCGATAGCTCTGTGACCGAGACGCCCGTCCCGCTATTATTACTACCGACAAACTCGCAATTGAGAAAGCGAACGCTGCTGCTGCCCTTGATCTCTGCGGCTGTGGATTTCGCCCGGGCGGTAATCCGCAGATCGTAGATGGATACCGCAGGACACCGGTCCACAGCAATTTCTTGTAATTCTACGTCAGCAGCGCCTTCAAGCACTGCTCGGCAGGTAATGTTGGCCAGGGCCAGATTGGGCACCACTACACCCTCGTTGAGTCTCAGATAGAGTGTGCCTTCGCCGGTCATGTTCCGTAGCGCCACGCCTTCCAGGGGCTTCTCGCCGCTGACCTCGACAATATAAGGCGTGTCGAGAATGGTGCTATTGAACAGTTGGCTGACCTTGCTGAAGGAGGCCCAGGCTGCCTGGGGGGAACGGCCGTCGTTGGTGTCATCGCCATCGTCGGTATCTATGTACAGGGTGATGCCAGTGGGGTCAAAGGGGATTACCTGGCGCTGTCCAGCTCTTACCAGAATACCGGGGTGACCGGTAGGAATATCGGTTATCCGGCGAAACTGGGGCTGGCCCTTCTGCAGAATCCCCGTTGCTTTGACGATATTGCGCAGACAATTCTCGGTGGAGTCAATCCATTCCCAGTTACCGTGTTCCGAATAGATCACCCACGGCTTATAGACATGCTTGAAACGAATGGGCTCACCGCCTGGCTGGCTGCCCTTCAGCCATATTGCGTTACTTGACCCGGCAGTAAATACGTTCTCGAAGGTGACGGTGCCCTGGGTAGGGCTGCCCTGGGGGCTGCGCTCCACGATAATGGCCACTCTCTTGCCGAGGGGCTCGTCAGGACGTTCGCCCCTTGCCCATGCCGCTGTTGCCGCTGCCACCGAGGTACCATTGGACTCGGTATAGACGCCACTGAAGGTGACCTCCACTGCCCGGTATGGACCCACGTATATTGCTGGGCCCCCATTCCTCTCGATCACGGTGTCGCGAACAGTGCAGACGCTAACGTGCCCTATGGTCCCGAATCCGTAGCCAGCGGCGACATTCTCTACTCCGTCATATTCGTTGGCTAACCCGTTGTTGTTAAAGGTGCAGTTGAGAAAGCGAACGCCGTTGACCCCACTGACAGTTTCGGTGAGGCCCAGGGTTACACCGTTGCCGTAATTACCATAGGCGTACAAGCCATCGAAGGTGAGCAGGCCACATTGCGTAAGTAGCAAACCATGCTCCATCGTGCGCGTGATCATAACATCCTCAACATGGTTGTTGAAGCTGTAGCTGTAAGTGAACTGCAGCCCGACTGCGGCCTTCATGTTGCCGTCTATTACGAAGTTACGCAGATTTGTGTGAGGAGCCCCGCTGGCCAGAACGACGGTGCCCCCCTCGGGACCATCGTACAGTATCCTGCTCACGCCGGTGCGGTTCAACCTTTGGACCTTCCTGGTGAACCCGCAGCCTTCACCGCGAACACAAGTGCCGGTGTCCAAATCCAGGGTATCGGTTACCCGATAGGTACCTTCCGGTAGAAAGATGCTCCGCCCGCTGCTAAAGGCGTTCTGCATCGCCCGGGTGTCGTCGGCTACGCCATCCCCGACCGCACCGTAACCGGTCTTGACGTTGACCCAGCCGTCCTCAGTAGCCGGAGGGATTGGCGCAGAAAGCTGGCCGATGCCCTCCGGCAAGCTCTGTGCGTAGTCTTGGCCAATCTCCTGTGCCGAGAGAGGACGGTTCCAGATCCGCAATTCGTCAAGGAGCCCATCCAGAGACGCTTCCGCGATTGTCGTAACTTCGCCCCCAAGCCGAATCCCATTTGCCGCACCAATTATTGGGTCCTCTACGTCGCCGTATTGCGGGCCGGCCTCACCGTTGACGAAAATGCGCACCGAATTTCCCGCCTGCCAGGTCACAGCAATGTGATTCCAGTCCTTCTCCCGCCAGCGGGGGTTGATGGCTATATGCTTCCCTCGCTTTTTCCCGGGGGCAAAACTGCACACAACGCCGTTGTTGCTGTACCAGTAGAACAACAGCCACGTGCCAGCTCCGCGATTTCCAGTATACGAGAGAAGATGATGTCGGAAAGGAGGCACTGGGTGACGGAGGCGATGCCAGTTGGGCTTGGCCCAGAAGGAGATGGTTCCCGCTTCCTTCGGGATGAGCCCTTCCGCCGACAAGTCCACAAAGCTCTCCGCAGACAGCCCTAGAGCCTGCCCCCGCACACCCTCCCCAAATTCAATCTCGCCGGACTCCTTATGCGCCGGCTTGAGTGGGCCGTCTGATTCCAGTGAGCCATCAAACGGACAGTACAGCAATAGCCCATCTTCCGGAGCTGCCTCAGATTGCCAGGCTCCGACCAATCCCAGCGAACAAACAAGCAAGCAGACAAATCCTTTTCGTAACGTCACTTTCATTGCGCCGCCTCCCTACAGCAGCATTAACGGTCACGACTATTTATTCGCCGTTTGAGCGCCAATGTCCTTGTTCTCTTTTCCGACGTGACGAGAAACTTGTGCCAGCGCAGAACAGACGGTCGTCGAGTTTTCGACCGCAAAGCTGGCCGCCAGCATCAGGCCTACGCTGACAGCAATGGTCTAAGCCGCCCTCGTCATGCGGCCAGCCGATGTAGGCGTGTTTTCCGGCGCACGCTACCGCCACC
>CAYNMY010000084.1:0-7833 GCA_964398275.1 uncultured Armatimonadia bacterium
CTGGTTGCCGCCGCTCTGGCCTACCTGCTCATCGGGGTGGACCCGCGCTGGTCCAAGGCTTTCCTGGGGGACCACTTCTCCCAGGCCGTCGAAGAGTTCGCCGCCTCGGATAAGTCCGCCGGTGAATACTTCGCTGATGCCGCGCAGGCCCTGGGTAGTGCTAACTTCTCCTTCCTGCTTATGACCAATAACATCCAGGTCGCGTTGAAAGCCTTCGCCCTGGGGGTAAGCCTCGGCCTGCTGACGGTTTACGTGCTGGTCGCCAACGGCTTTATGCTGGGAGCGTTTCTGGGAGTGGGGGCGCACCACGACCGCCTGCTCGACCTGGTGGCGGTGGTAATCCCTCATGGCGCTATCGAGATACCGGCAATATTCATCGCCGGCGGAGCCGGGCTGATGATCGGCCACGCGCTGGTCAATCCCGGGGATATGCTGCGCCGCGACGCCCTGCGCATCGCTGCGCTGAAGGCAGTAAAGCTGGCGGTGGGCACGGTGCCGGTCTTCATCGTGGCCGCGCTTATCGAGGGCTTGCTCAGCCCCCAGCACGTCGGGTTATTCGCCGCCAACGAGGCCCGCTTCCTGCTCGGAATCCTATTCTTTCTCCTATTCGTCCTGTACTTCTGCTTCGGCGATCGTATCCTCGTCCGCCAGCCGCCGCGCTAGCTGTCCGGGCAAACCAGCAAACGCCGGCGCCACTCAGACCGGAGCAACCGGCACTAGCGTGGCGTGCAGGACGATCACGAAGAGCACTTGCAGCAGAAGCAGTCCGCCGCCCAGCCATACCAGCCGAGCCTCGGGCAGACGGGCGAGATAGTCGGCAGCAGGCAAGGCGGCCAGAGGCATCAGAAACAGCCAGATCCTCCCCGCTTCGGCCCGCGTAGAACCGGAAATGAGCAGCAGCGCCACAACGATCAGAAGGCCGATGACCAACCCCTGGGGCATAGCCGGCCAGCGGCACGTTGCCAGCCCCCTCCTGGTAGCGGCGAGCGACGCTACCGCCAGCGCCGGGCCCATAAACAGCAGGAAGTCGTATAGATTCATCGGCACCCACGCCCAATAGGTTCGTCCGACCCCAGCCAGGATCTGCCGGTGTGCGACCAGCGAGGCGGGCAGAGCACTGAGCACGTTGTACCCCGACCACATATACAGCGCATGGTGCACTACCCCGAACGCTACAATTCCCCAGGCCACGCCGCGCAGGTGGCGGCTGAGTTGATCGGGCCAAGCTTGTCCCCAGACCGGCAGCGCCACGAGCAGCGCCAGGACAAACAGAATCGCGAATCCGAAGCTCCACAGCAACATTATGCCGGCGCCAAGCGCTGAGGCCACATACAGCCACGACCCGCCGCGCCGCAGCGTCACCAGCCACAACCAGATAAAGCCCAGGGCCAGGACCGCCCCGATGCCGTCAATGCTGGGGGAAAAGTGCAGCAGGGAGGGTAAACTGACCGCCAGCAGGGCGAGAATCAACCCTACCCGTCGGTCGAAGACGACTGCGCCTATCCCGTAGGCGGGCAGCACGATCAGTGCGGGTAGCCCGGTCAAAATGAAGGCCACCGGTACTGCGATCAAGGCATCCTGCCGGCTCATCGGCACACGACTCAACTTCACTCCGAGGCGATGTAGCTCTGCTACCTTGAGGTTATACCGGGTTACGAGGGCGGCCTCGATTCTTTGCAGCAACCGGGGCATACGGCGCAGGGATTGGTGCAGAAGGTAGCAAAACAGCATCGGGCCGGGAGGATGGGTGCGAATACGAGCGGGAAGATGAGCGTTCACCACCCGAGCCAGGTGATAGGAGAAGGCATCCCGCACTGCGCTAAGCTGCAAAGCCTGAGTGTAGTAGCCCATCGAGCTATCACTAAGCACCGCCAGCGGCGCACTGAGCGGGAAACTGGTATCCGTCATCGCCACAGCAAAGAGCGCGCCCGTCCCGGCGGCTAACATCAATACCAGCAGCAAGGCAACGACAGCCCGGCGGGGAGTTTGACCGGTGCGCAACCAGGCAAAGGTGCCCAATACCGCCAGCGCGATGGCGCCCAGCGCAGCCGCCGCGCCTGGACCAATCGCCAGAGGCAACTCCCGCCGCGGCCAGACCCACTGACCGGATACCCCCAGAGGCAACCAATCCCACCACAACAGTGCGGCGGCCAGGCCCGTAACGGCGGTCCCAACCAGGCCGATGACTACTGGTCTTGTGCGGTCTCGTCCGTTGGCGATGGCTGCTCGTCCTCCTGGGTCCTTTGTGCTTGCGGCTGGGCCGATTCGACCGCGGCGCTGGCCAGTAGCCGCGCCTCGAGCGGATCCAGGCGCGGCAGTTCCTCTATGTCGCGCAGGCCAAAGCTAGCCAGGAAGTGCAGCGTAGTCCGGAGCAGGAAGGGCCGGCCGGGCGCTTGCTTGCGGCCGGCAATTTCCAGCAGTCCCTTTTCAAGCAGCGTGGTAACTACCCCACTCGAATTCACACCGCGCAGCTCGTCTATCTCCGGTCGCGTGATCGGCTGACGATAGGCAATGATAGCCAGGGTCTCCAGCGCCGGCAGTGACAACCGCTCCGGCGCGGGCTCCAGAAATCGTTCCACGATCTGCGCGTACTCGCGACGCGTAGCCAGATTATAGCCTCCCGCCAACTCGGCCACGCACAGGCCGCGCTGTTCCAGCCGCCCCGCCAGCTCAGCGACAAGCTCCGCGATCCGCTCCGCTGGCACCCCCAGGACCTCGGCCAGGCGTTCGGCAGTCACCGGCTCGTGGCTGACAAACAGTAAACATTCAATTGCCGCACACAAGTCGGGTGAGCTCAACAGCTTCATCTTTCCCTTCGGGGCGACCGGATAAGTCGCACCAATATGCCTAGGCTTGCTGGGATGATACTTCCGCGAGATGTTCAGAATCGGGGACCAGGCGAATGACAATATCCGCTCGCGGCTTGTCCTGCCGTACGTTGATACGGCCCCGCCGAATCAGCTCCAACACCGCCAGAAAGGTCACAATGACCATCTGACGGGTGATGGGTGTGCCGACCAGCTCCGCCAGCGTCAGGGGCTGATCGCCCATCGCTGTGAGCTGAAACAAGATGTCTTCGAGGCGCTCGGCCAGCGTGATCGCTGGCCGCGATACTGTCCCCGTGGTCGGCTCCGATTCGGCTCTATTAAGCAGGTCACGCACCGCGCCCACAATGTCAAACACCGAAACGTCCTCCAGGCTCACAAAACCACTGGACAAGTCGCCGCCCGCCTGCAGGCTGCGCACATAGAGCTGCTGGCGAAGTTGCCGGGATTCGTCGAGCGCGAGGGCAGCTTGCTTGTAGGTGCGGTACTGAGCTACTCGCAGTTGCATCTGACTGAGCAGTTCCAGCTCGTCTTCTTCCTCCTCTGCCTCCTCTGCCGTCGCCGGCAGCAGTCGCCGCGCCTTGATCTGCAGCAGCGTTGCCGCAGTCACGATGAACTCGCCGGCCACCTCGATGTTGATGGCCTGCATCGTGCCCAGGTACTCCAGATACTGGCCGGTGATCTCGGCGAGGGCGATCTCGGATATGTCTAGCTCCTCGCGTTTGACCAGGTAGACCAGCAAGTCCACCGGCCCCTGGAAAATCTCGATCTTCACCGGATATCCTGTGAAAGGATCCAGGTCCTGTTGTTCGACGAGAGCTGACTCCATAGCAGAGCAGCGCGGCGGTACCATCGCCAGCCGCTAAGTCACCTCGATGCGACACATATCGCCGACGACAATGCGCGTCGGTCGCGTACAGCAACCCTGCCCGGTTATGCGCACCTGGCGGCCGATCACCGATCTGACCACGCCGGCGGGCAAGTTCTCGATGCGCGTGTCATCCTCGACGATGCAGTTCTGAAGTTGAGCATTGATAATGTGGCAGTTGTTGCCAAGCGTCACGTTGGGGCCGACAGTGCTGTTGGCCACTACCGAATCCTTGCCGATCAGACACGGCCCCGACAGCCGGGAGTTGGTCACCTGCGTGCCCACGTCTACTCCCACCGCACCTTCGACGGTGCTGGCCGGGTCAACCACGCCGTGTACCTCGAGCCTGAGCTGGGCCAGGTAGAATCGGTTAATGCGCAGTAGGTCTTCGGGCGAGCCGGCATCTTCCCAGAAGCCCCCCAACTCGTGGGCGATTACCTTGCCGCCATCGTCAAGCAGTCTCTGGATAGCGTCGGTAATCTCGTATTCTCCCCGCGCCGAGGGTGTGATGCGGGCAATGGCGTCGAAGATGGCCGGTGCGAAGGCGTAGACACCGACAATGGCCAGATTGCTAGGCGGCTCCGGCGGCTTCTCCACCAGCCGCACTACCTCTCCGGCGGCCATCTCAACCACCCCGTACTGGCGGGGGTCGGCGACCTGTTTGACCAGAACCGCCGCCTGCGCCTGGCTCGCCTCAAACTCCTTGATAAACTCGGCCAGCGACCATTCCAGCGCGTTGTCGCCCAGGTACATCAGGAACGGTTCGGCATCCAGGAACTCGCGGGCCGTATTCAGGGCATGGGCCAGGCCCAGCGGCCGGGGCTGGACCAGATAAGTGGTAGTCATCCCCCACTGCGCCCCATCCTCCACAAATTCCTGGATAGCATCCGCATCGGGCGGTGTGACCACCCCGATCTGCTCGATGCCCGCATCGGCCAGTGCCCGCAGTATCCAGCTCAGCAGCGGCCGGCCCGCCACCTGCATCAGGTGCTTGGGGCGAGAAAAACTCAGCGGGCGCAGCCGCGTGCCTTCACCCGCGCATAAGACCACCGCTTTGCGAATTGCCATTCGATATCACCCTGGTAGCTGGGACGTTCGCGAATCATCCCGCTTAACGGCTTACCTTCATCGCGGCGCGGACCTGCTCCATAGTCGCGGCGGCGACCTCGCGAGCCTGCTTAGCCCCCTGCGCCAGCACGTCGCGCACCGTCTCGCGATCAGCTTCCAGTTCGCGCCGCCGCTGCATTATCGGCGTAATTGCCGCCAGCAGCTTCTCGATGACCTCAGCCTTGCAATCAACACAGCCCAGATCGCCGGATTCGCACGCCGCCTTTATCGGTTCCGTGCGCTCCTTGTTATACATACCGTGATAGACGAATACCGGGCATTGGTCGGGATGACCCGCATCGCCCTTGTAGATCTTCGTCGGATCAGTGAACATCTTGCGCATCTTCTGGGTGATTTCCTCGGGGGTATCAGCCAGGTCCAGGGTATTGCCGTAGGACTTACTCATCTTTCGGCCATCGGTACCCGGGACAACTGAGAACTCGCTAAGCATGCCCTGGGGTTCGGGGAAGACGTCGCCGTAGAAGTTGTTGAAGCGCCGCGTAATCTCGCGCGTGAGCTCCAGATGCGGCAGTTGGTCCTTGCCGATCGGCACCGTATCCGCCTTATAGATGATGATGTCCGCGGCTTGCAGGACCGGATAGCCCAGGAAGCCGTATCCGGCGGTCTTCGCCTCGCCGATCTGGTCTCTTTGCTCCTTGTAGGTGGGACAGCGCTCCAGCCACGTGACCGGCGTCACCATCGAAAGCAGCAGGTGCAACTCGGCGTGCTCTTTGACTTCAGACTGCACAAAGAGCACGCTGCGCTCCGGATCAAGCCCGGAGGCCAGCCAGTCAATTGCCACCTGCTCGATATTCTCCCGCAACTGGTCGGTTTCTTCAAAACTGGTGGTGAGAGCATGCCAGTCGGCAATCTCGAAAAAACACTCGTAGTCGTCCTGCAAGTCGGCCCAGGCCCGCAGAGTGCCCTCCAGATGCCCCAGATGAAGCCGCCCCGTGGGCCGATGCCCACTCAAGATGCGTCCTTTCTTCGCCACAACCCAACCTCCGTAGCTGAAACTGACAGATTCGCCTAAAAAAACGGGGGAAGACCAGTGAATAGATAATATAGCAATTTGGCAGGAATTACAACTACGGTGCCCAGCATACCGGTAAAGACGAGCACAAGCAGAAGAATCATCCCGTACCTGCTCATAAAGATGGCATAGCTGCGAGCTTTCTCGTAGGGCAGTATCGCCTGGAGGATGTGCGAACCGTCCAGGGGAAAGATCGGAATCAGATTGAAAAAGGCCAGGAACAGATTCAGCAATACTATCAGATTGATGGCGAGAGCGTAGTCCCCCGCGAAACCGAACCGCAGCGGCACGGCAAACAACGCAGCCGTGATGATATTTGACCCCGGACCGGCCACGGATACTAGTGCCTCGTCGCGGCGCGGGTGACCGAAGTTGGCCGGGTTCACCGGCACCGGCTTACCCCATCCAAACCCCAGCAGCAGAATCATGGTCGTGCCGATGGGATCGTAGTGGTCCAGCGGATTCAGTGAAACCCGCCCCTGGTCGCGTGCTGTCGGGTCGCCGGCCATGTCCGCCACCTTGGCATGCGCGAATTCGTGCACGGTCAGGGCGATGGTTATCGCCACTATCCAGGCCAGCACGAAGGCCCAATCGCCATTCAGTACGCGCTCAATCAGTATCATTGTGACCCGCTATCGCTAGTTTCAGAATCGTGGGATAGTACATCCAGGGCCGCCTTAAGCTGCTCCTCGCGTCCGGCGGCCGCATCGTTCAGCTTCACCCGCAGCGCCTCATCCAACGCCGCAGCGAACCCAGCACCCGGCACGGCGCCGGCGGCAAGCAGGTCCTCGCCGGTCACGTCGGCCCGGACATCGCGCAGGTCGAGCCAGTACCGTGCAACGCACCTACGCGCAGTCGCATCGCCCCTGGCCCACAGCGCCGCCGCAGTGACCAGATCAGCCTCCGCCAGTGCGAAGCACAGGTCCGCTGGGCTTACCTCAGACTTGCTCAGCTCCGGCGGCGGACTGCTCAGCATCGCCACCGCTGTCTTCAGGCTACGCCGGTCCTGGGCAGCCATCTGCAAGTAGGCGGTGAGCGTCGCCAGATCAGTACCGACATCGTGCGCGACCAGGCCCAGGTAAGCCAGCGCGGCTGGCTGGCCGGTCTGTGGCGCTCCCAGCGTCTCCAGCGCATCCGCCACTTGCGCCAGCGCCGACCGCAGCTCATCACTCACCGGGCCACCCAGGTGCATCGCTTGGAGCAGGCCCAGCTCACCCATGCGTGCGAGTGCCGCAACAGCAAACTCCCCGCGGAGGAGCGGCAAGAAGACCTCTGCACGGCGCTGCGGGGAGAGCAGGTCCAGCGCCGACTGGCGGATTGCGGCCTGAGCCAGCGAGAGAGTATGCTCCTCCAGCGAAAAGCCCAGCCGTACCTCAAACCCCACCGCGCGAACGAGACGCGTGGGGTCGTCCATAAAGCTCTGGTCATGCAGCACTCTGATCAGGCCAGCCTGCAGGTCATCCCGACCATCGAACGGGTCATACAGTTGTCCCCACTTGTCTGGATTCAGGGCTACAGCCAGCCCGTTGACGGTGAAATCCCGCCGGGCCAGGTCCTCGCCCAGGGCCGCCGGCTTGACGGTGGGCAGAGCGCCCGGCCGCTCGTAAGTCTCCTGCCGGGCAGTGGCAATGTCAATGTGGCCAGCGTCGGGCAACGCCAGTCCGGCAGTCATAAACGACTCGTGCCGGCTAAGCTGTGCCCCCCACATATCGGCGCAGGCCTCAGCGAATCCCAGCCCATCGCCCTCGACGACCAGGTCCAGGTCGAGCTGGGGCCGGCCCAGCAGCAAATCACGCACCGGTCCGCCCACCAGGCAAACGGTCACGCCCAGACGCTCCGCCAGCTCGCCGGCTTCTCGGAGGAGCTGATACCGCCGAGAGTCCAGCAGTTGCTGCATCACTGAGCACAGGTTGTCACTGTCCCCGTTGGTATGCACTGTCTTGTAGGTGTGCACTGAGATCGTGGGAGGGGCACCCTTGCCCCGACCAGCACCATTGCCA
>CAYNMY010000085.1:0-7782 GCA_964398275.1 uncultured Armatimonadia bacterium
CGGCCGTCAGGCATAGTTGCCACCAGGCGGCGGGCCTCCGCTTGCCACTCCACGGTGGCCCCCAGACACCGGACCACGGCGTCTACCGGCCCCCACAGCAGGTGGTCTTGCACGTAGGGAGCGGGCCCGTCGGCGATCTCGTGGGCGGCCACCTGCAAGTGGACGGCGGGGGCGGCGTCACCGTGAGCGTCCCCAGGGCAGGTGAGAATGACCAGTGCTGCGGTTAGGACGTATCTAAGCTGCATCGGGTAGTTTGGCCTCACGCCGTCTGTTTCCTGAATTATAAGCCGTTTAGTGACTCGGAGGCAAGGTCGGGGGCCTTCGGCTGCTTCGCCCGTCGCTTGTGGGCAGGCGAGATGCCTGTCGTACCGGGTGGGCCGATCACGGCTCCCAGAGGTTGACGCCGGCGGTGAGCGTTTCGGCGGGCTTGATGTGCTTGGCATTACCCGCGCAGAAGACGAAATTGCTGAATTCGCTGTGGCGGCCGGCGACGTACTGGGACATATTACCCCACGAGGCCCGCCAGCCGAACGAGTTGGGCTGGCCCAGATCAAAAAACAGAATGACCTCGGCGGATTTGTCTATCTGGGTCTCTATCAGAGAGGCGCCGGCGTACCCGCCGACCATCGCTACGTCGAGGTTGATGCCGTAGCTGTGTTTGAGCGAATTGGTGTACGAAGGGCCGGTGGTCGGGTTCTCGTCGGCGGGGCAGAGGTAGATGTCACCGCTGCCCAGGTAGGGCTGAAGCAGAATATCCCAGCAGTCCTTACGCGAGCTGCCCGGGACATCAATCAGTGCCGGGGGCAGGTAGAGGTCGTGGTCGCGGGCATACATCTGGGCCGCCAGGCCGATATGGCGGATATTGGATAGGCAACTGGTTGCTTCAGCGGACTTGACCGCTCGCTCGAAAACCGGGAATAGGATAGCCGCCAGAATGAGAATAATGGCTATTACTACTACCAATTCAATAAGGGTGAAGCCCCAGGACAGGCCGCGGTGCACAAGTCTCTCCCCATCCAAAGGTGATTCAGTCTGGGTGGCGGACCGCAGCCGACAAAGGTACAGCAGCATTCAGTAGCTCAGAAGTAGGATTCCACCATTTGCAAGTGCTCCCCTCTGCCGGCTCATACCTTCTCCTTACTTGTTTGGGCGCATATGTCGTTTCGTCAAATCTTCGTCAGTTCGGTGAAACGGGGGCGTCACGGTGCCTCCGTCGGCTGGACCAATTCCAGCGTGACGGCGGCCGTCGCGCCGTGCCGGGTTACCCCCAGATCAAAGACGCGGATTTCACCGGGCTGGAGGTCTTCGAGCAGAATCATATTCATGCCGGTGGCGGTGCCGCGGGAGTCACGCAGTGTCACGTGCACCTCCACCGCCTCCACCACTGCCTCCCCAGTATTCTCGACATCGGCTACGACCCTTACGGTGGTACGTCCCTCATCGGCGTATTCGCGGTAGCGGCGCACCTTGACCGCGTCGATGCTTTGGGTTTTCTGTGGACCGCGGCAGCCGGGCAATAGCGTGCAAGCTCCCCCGGCGCCCAGCAGCAGCGCCATTACGAAGATACCTGAAGCTCGAAGAACTCGGGCGGTCATTGCCAACTTGGCCGATCTTGGCAAAAGTGGTGGTCCCTGTGTTAGCGTTCAGCGACGCCGCCGCGAACTGGGGCGTGGCGGGCGGCGCAGTCCCCGCTGCGGCTCGGTCTGGGGATACGGTTCCGTCTCCGGGCCGGCGGTGGCGGAATGGGGCAGCGACGAGCGGAGTGAATCACGCCGCTGGTAGGCGCCGGTAACGATTATCACACTCAGCAGTATGGTGATCATTACCAGGCAGCCGTCAGTCACCGACATCTCTTTGTAGCCGAGCACGTCCTCGCCGAGCCATTGTACCAGGACAATGCCGGGAAAGAATAGCGCCAGTCCCAGGATGATGCCCCAGAGTATTCGCATTTACTGTCTCCTTGTGCTGTGGCGCGTTGTTGCGATCATTGCTGCCGGTTTACCATAACAGCTCTTCCAATGCGCGGCTTACGGCCAGGTGGGCCAACTGGCTCAGCGCGACATTGTCGTCGTAGAGCTCGGTAATGTCGCGCTGGCTGTGCGCCAGGATCGAGGCCGTCCGCACCAGTGCGGAGCCGGCCAGCGAGGCGACTTGCTCGTTGGCGAGGGCCAGGCGCATGCTGTCTTTGCCCTCGACCTGTGCGTAGCGGGCCAGCTCTTTGTGGTGAGCGAAGGGCGCCGGCGTAACCATTACGGTCAGTGCCGGCACCTGCTGCTGGGCGCTGGACACCAATTCCTGGAGCTGGCGGCGGAACTGCAGCGTCGGCACCGCGTCCAGAGCGGCCTGCGTACCGTAGCTGATTATCAGCAGGTCCACCTCAGTGAAGTTTGCCAGCTCTTTGCGCGCGCCGGCCAGGCTGTCCACTCCTGGTTCGGCTACGGAGTGGATTACCTCGATGCTCTGGTAATCACCGCGGTACTTGAGGCGATTGATGAACAGGTCCAGCCAGGTGGGATGCTCCTCGTCACCGTGCCGCGCGAAACTGTCGCCCAGTACCCCGACGGTGATATCGGATTGGCCCTCCAGACAGTAGCGGCGGAATAAGCGCACGCTGTAGGGCTTGACCAGCGGCTGCTGCCAGCGAGCCAGAGCCATCACATCCGGAGGGCCGCTCGGATTGGCGATGCTGTCATCCGAGCTGCCGTAGACCTCAACCTCGCGCAAGTACAGGCAATTGTCGCCGTTGACGCCCCCCGTCCAGGTGTCGAACATGGTGACCTTGATGTAGCGCGCCCGGCGGGCCGGAAAGGAGTGAACGAGCGGCTGAATCTTATCAGGGGGGAAGTAATACTCGCGCAGGGGCTGGAAATCACGGGCATTGATAGATGATAACACAGCAATATGGCGGGTATTGCCATTGAGGCTGTTGTACAGCTTGACCTTGGTTACCTGGCAGATGCCACCCAGATCAATGATGACTTGCTTGGGGAAGTTCGCAGAGTTGTCAGTGGCAAAGCATCCCGGCGCCTGGTCGCTCTGGTTGAGGCCGTCAACCAGCCCCGTCCATCCAGGCAGTAGCTCACCGGTGCACAGGTAGGACTTGTCCCTGGCGAGGTTGTCCTGTGCACCGCCGGGCGCGGCCAGAGCTAGTAGTAATGCGATTACTGCGACGGTCAGCTTGTAGCCATTCGACATCACATGCAGCAATATCACCCCCTCTGATCTGGTCTTTGGTTGGCGATGCTAGGGGCTTGGTTGCAGCTCCAGACTGATGTCCAGCGACGGCGCTGAGTGGGTCAGCGTACCTACCGATATCATATCAACCCCGATCGCAGCTACTTCGGCGACGTTGCTCAGGTCTATCCCGCCGGAGGCCTCGATCAGCGCTTGGTCGCCGATGATCTCGACGGCTTCCCGCATCATTTCTATGCTCATATTGTCCAGCATTATGATATCAGCGCCGGCAGCCACCGCCTCGCGCACCTGAGCGAGGTCGGCTGTTTCTACTTCTATCTTGAACAGAGCGTGGGCGTTAGCGCGTGCTGCTTCAATAGCTGGCCGTACTCCGCCGACCAGGCGGGTGTGGTTGTCCTTTATCAGTATTCCATCGTGCAGAGCCAGGCGGTGGTTCTTGCCCCCTCCAGCACGGACGGCTGCGCGGTCCAACGCCCGCAAGCCGGGAGTGGTCTTTCGGGTGTCCACGATCTGCACTTTGGCGTCGGCAACAGCGTCAACGAACTTACGCGTGAGAGCGGCGATGCCGCACAATCTCTGGACAAAATTGAGCGCGGTACGTTCCCCGGCTAACAACGCCCGGGCCGGCCCTTTAATCTCTGCAAGTATCTCCCCTGCGGCGAAGGGTTCACCAGGCCTCTTCAGCTCGATGAAGCTGACATCAGGGTTCAGTTGGGTAAAGCAATGGTAGGCAACCGCCATGCCTGCCACTACGCCAGCTTGCCAGGCTACAAATACGCCGGTGGCATAGGCTGAGGTTGGAACTACGGCCCGGCTGGTTGCATCACCCGGGCCGATGTCCTCATCCAGCACTCGGGTCACAATGGCGCGAATCAGGTGGTGTTCAGCTTCCAGGTCGCTCTCGAGTGGCATCATTGAACCGCCTCAATCCGATTGCCATCGCCCAGCACTACCACTTTCATCTGGTTGGCGCGGGCCTCGGTGTCGTCCATGGCACAGTGTGACATAATATGGACCACATCACCTGCCGCACCCCGCCGGGCGCATGGCCCGTACAGGCGTATCTTTCCACTGCCCGCTGGCTCGGCGATGATGTAGGTTTCAAAGCGCTCGCCGTTGTTGCAGTTGACTACGAGAACCCACTCGTCGGGCAGCAAGTCAACGGCTTCCATAATTTCGCTGTCAATACCGATACTTCCTTCGTAGTACAGGTTCGTATCGGTGATCTTAGCGTTCTGGATTTTGGCTTTAGTCATCAGTCTAAGCATTACCATTACCTTCTTCAACTCTAACGTTATCAATCAGGCGAGTCTCGCCCAGATGCACAGCCGCAGCAATGACCATAGGCGCTCCGCCACCGCCTCGCGGCTTGAGGCGGTCCGGGTGGAGCGCTTCAACGTATTGTACCTCAAACAGCGCCACTTTGCCCAGCATCTCTTTTACAGCCTGCTCCACTTCCCAGCCACTCGCGCCCTGGTTGGCCAGCTCAGCGGCGTGTTGCAGCGCCTCGTACAGCCGCGGCGCCACCGCCCGCTGTTCGGGGCTAAGGTACCGGTTGCGTGAGCTGACCGCCAGGCCGTCGGCCTCCCGCACCGTCGGCAGCCCTACAATCTCCACCGGGATGTTCAGGTCCGCCACCATACGCTTTATGACGATAAGCTGCTGGTAATCCTTCTCCCCGAAATAGGCCCGGTCGGGCTGGACGATATTCAGCAGCTTGGCTACCACTGTCGTCACGCCCGGGAAATGCCCTGGCCGGAAACGCCCGCACAGGCCCTCAGTCAGCCCGGAAACGGTGACAACAGTCGCGAAACCCTCTGCGTACATCTCCTCCGGCGTTGGCGCGAATATCAGGTCAACGCCGGCCTCTTCGGCCAGTTCCGCGTCGCGCTCCAGGTCCCGGGGGTAGTGCTCGTAGTCCTCGGCGGGACCGAACTGGGTGGGGTTGACAAAGATGCTGATGACCAGGAAGTCATCGCGCCGGCGGGCAGCTTCGATCAGCGCGAGATGGCCCGCGTGAAGCACGCCCATCGTCGGCACCAGGCCGACGGTGTTGCCGATAGCTCTGGTCTCAGCGATACGGGATCTGACTTGAGAGATGCTTTCGACTACTTCCACTCTTCCGCACCTGAATGCTGTATTGTGGAGAAGCTCACGCTGAGCACTGCTCGCTGGGGTTGATTATACTCGCGGCTGGACGGCGAGGCAACACACCGTCACCGATTATTCGAGGAGTTGGTTGAAATAGCCGACGTAGAAGCGTATTGCGATCCAGGCCACGATGATACCAACGAAGATGACGCCGATGGGCAGGGCCATTATGGCCATGCGGTGGATGGAGGTCTCGGCGGCGACCTCGAAGTGGTCGGCCACGCGCTCCATCGTGGCATCGAGTTCGCCGGTCTGCTCGCCGGTCCGGAGCATACGCATGGCCATATCGTCAATATCAGGAGCTTTGCCCAGCGCCTCGGAGAGCTTCTGGCCCCTCTGGACCAGCGGCACGGCGTTTTTGAAGCGTCGTTCCAGGATGGCGTTGCCCATGGCGGAGGCTGACAGGGTGATGGCCTCTCCCATCGGTACACCTGCGGAGTAAGTATATGACAGGGCGCGGGCGAACTTGGCCAGCGCCAGGCGGCGGACTACCGGACCGAGCAGGGGGATGTGCAGCTTCATCGAATCAACCGCCTCCCGCGACTGTTGACTCTTCCCCATCAGCGAGTGGTAGATGAGATAAGCCAGGTAGATCGGCGCGCCCAGCCCCAGCGCCCACTTGCTGATGCTCTTGATGAATATCCACAAGCCGAGCCATACCGAGCCCATCAGAGCTTCAATCAGCGCGGGGATAGCGCTGGGGATGATGATGCAGCAGGCCAGGAGCACCTTGGGATAAAAGGTCTCGCGCGAAATCATCTGGCGAAGCTTGTATTCGCGCTCCAGGTAGCCAGCCACCTGCTCGAAAGATTCATCCAAGCGGCCCGTCTGCTCGCCCATGGCAATGACAGCGGCGGTCAGCTCGGAGAACTCGTCGGGGTACCTGGCCAGCACCTCGGAGAAGCGATGTCCCTTCGCCACGTGCTCGGCTCCGTCGAGGATTGCCTCACGGAGTCTGGGGTAGGCCCGGCGGCCCGCCAGGACGTGGAGGGCCTCGCCCAGCGGCACGCCGGCCTTCAGCATCGTGGCCAGTTCGCGCAGCAGCGTTGCTTTTTGCTCAAGTCGGAAAATTGCCAGCATAATCAGCGTAGCGCCTCCAACTCGCCTGTCCTACCGCTTACGCATCCGGTCGTAGGCGATTCTCTCGGCCTCCGCATGCTGGGCACGGGTATTGATGCCCATCACTTCCTCGCAATCCTCAGCGATAATCGCCCCGACAGGTCGGCCCTGGTTGATCAGCTCGGGGATGACGTCGGTCAGGTAGTATTCGTGCTGTACGTTGCTCGGCGTTATCTTCGGCAGCGCCGCGAACAAGGCCGACGCCTCGAAGCAGTAGATGCTCGTGTTGATCTCCCTAATCTGTCGGGTCTGCTCGTCGGCGTCCTTGTGCTCGACGATCTCGCGCACCATGCCCTGCTGGTCGCGGACGATCCGACCATAGCCGGTGGGGTCAGGGCAAATAGTGGTCAGGATGGTTGCTGTGGCCTGGGTGGCGGCATGGTGCCGGGCCAGTTCGACAAATGTCTGCGGGCGAACCAGGGGGATATCGGCGCAGGTGACGATGATATCTCCCTCATAGTCAGCCAGCACGGGCTGCGCGCACATTACGGCATGGCCGGTGCCCTTGCGTTCGGCCTGGTGGGCGATCTGTACGCCAGTGCCGTCCAGCGTCGCGCGCATCCGGTCGGCACCGGCGCCGATAACCACCACCACGGGATCGGCCTGGGCTTGCTTGACCACATCAATGACGTGGAGGACCAACGGCTTGCCGCACAGCGGCAGGAGCGCCTTGGGGCATTTCGATTTCAGCCGGGTACCTTCCCCGGCTGCCAGGATGATGCAGGCTGGTGTTGACATGGGCAGTTGGTTAGCCTCCGGGTTGGGGTGATCGTGGCTGTCAGTGTGGTCACCTTCACCCAGCGAGTAGCTTCACCGCGTAGCCGGCTTTGACCTTCTACAGTTGGGGAGAGGAGAACTGGGCGCGTCGTCCGGCCTGGCTGGGACCAGGTCTATGGTTACAATCCGGGACCGGACTGAGCCGACCCGGCATAGAGTTTGGCCAGGGCAAAGAGCTGCTCGATATAGAGGCTGCTTAACACTATGCCCCAGCCCGTGCCTTTGCGCCAGGCCACCATAGATAGCTGCGGTGTCGCGTCGAGGTAGAACAACTGGTCCGCGTCACGCACCTGGGTGAGGGTAGAAACGTCCAGGCTGTCGCAGGGCATCACGAAGTAGGAGACTACAGCGCCGCGTGAGGCGTAGACCGCCTGGCGGCCGTCGCACCACTGCGTGCGGATCGTCCGGGAGTGGCGGGGTTGCTGCCAGGCTACTTCGGTTGCAGCGTTTTGGGCGCCACCGAACCGGCCGAGGTCGGCCGTACCGGGCAGGATTTGGGCGGTCATGGTCTGGTGGGCGGGGGCGAGGTCGGCCCAGCTC
>CAYNMY010000086.1:0-7771 GCA_964398275.1 uncultured Armatimonadia bacterium
ATAATGTGACATGCAGTGACCGATCGGCGTCTCCTGATCTCATGTCATTACGAACAACCGCCCCTCGAGAAATCGAGGGGCGGCGTTGTGTTCCTGCTATGATCTCTGGCGTCTATCGCAGGTCGGTCAGAACAACCCGACGGTTTGGCCGTCTTCGTCAATGTCCACGTCCATCGCGGCCGGGCGAGTGGGCAGCCCCGGCATTGTGCGCATCTCCCCGCACAGCGGATACAGGAAGCCTGCGCCCAGCGACGGCCGGATATCCCGAATCGGCACGGTGAATCCGGTGGGCCGACCCTTCAGCTCTGGATCGTGGCTCAGTGACAGGTGGGTCTTGGCCATGCAGATGGGCAGGTTGTCCAGGCCCTGCTTGGTGAACTGGCGGATCTTGCGCTCGGCCTCCGGGGCGTATTCGACGCCGTCGGCACCGTAGATCTCCGTGGCAATCGTCTCGATCTTCTCCTTGATGGACGCGTCGAGCGGATAGAGGAACTTAAAGTCGTTGCCCTGCGCGCAGACCTCCACGACTGCTTCCGCCAGCTCCACACCACCCGGCCCACCGTCGCTGTGCACCCGCGTCTCCACGGCGGCCTTGGCACCCGCCGCCAGGGCCTCTTCGCCCACTACGTCAAGCTCATCCTGCGTATCGGTCGGGAAGACGTTGAGGGACACCACCACCGGCAGACCCATCTTGCCCATATTCTCGATATGCTTGGCCAGATTCGCGCAGCCCGCCCGCAGCGCGGGCATATTGGGCTTGACGATCTCGTCCATCGGCGGCTTACGTCCCGGTTTGAACTCGAACGCCCCACCGTGCATCTTCAGCGCCTTGACCGTCGCCACAATCACCACCGCCGACGGCTGCAGGCCCCCGACGCGACACTTGATATTGAGAAACTTCTCCGCGCCGCAGTCGGCCCCGAAACCGGCTTCGGTGACCACGTAGTCGGCCAGCTTCAGGGCGATCTTGTCGGCCAGGATCGAGTTGGTGCCGATGGCAATATTGGCAAACGGGCCGGCGTGAATAAGTATCGGCCCATTGTCGAGCTGCTGGCACAGGTTGGGTCTGATGGCATCCTTCATCAGAACGGTCATCGTCCCCGCCGCATCGAGGTCCTCCGCGGTTATCGGCTTGCGGCTGCGGCTGTAGGCGACCTGGATACGACCGAAGCGCTCGCGGATGTCGGCAAGCCCACTGGTCAGCGCCAGGATTGCCATTACCTCCGAGGCCACCGTAATATCAAACTGTGTCTCCCTCGGCCAGCCGTTGCTCTTGCCTCCCAGGCCGACAACTATATTGCGGAGCGCCACGTCATTCATATCCACATTGCGGTTCCAGCTTATGCTGAACGGGTCAATGTCCAGCGGATTCTTGTGCCACAGGTGGCCGTCAAGCATCGCCGCCAGCAGGTTATTGGCCGCACCGACGGCATGAATATCCCCAGTGAAGTGCAGGTTGATATCCTCCATCGGTACTGCCTGAGCCAGGCCACCGCCACAGGCACCGCCCTTGATCCCGAAGGTCGGCCCCATTGACGGCTCGCGCATCGTGGCCATCGCCTTTTTCCCAATATGGCGCAGGGCCTGGGCCAGACCCAGGTTCACCACGGTCTTGCCCTCGCCCAGCGGCGTGGGCGTGACAGCTGTCACCAATATGAACTTGGCATCAGGTTCGGCGGCCAGGCGGTCGAGAGTAGACAGGTCCACTTTGGCCATATAGTCGCCGAAGAGCTTGAGCTCCTCGCGCTTAATTCCCACGTCCGCCGCCACATCCACGATCGGTCTCAGCGAAGCTTGTTGGGCGATTTCCAAATCGCTTAGCATTACAGACTCCCTTTCTTTACTCAATATTAACTGGCTTACCAGCACAGTTATAGGACTTTGCACGGCGAGTCTGCTGTCCGGGGCCGGCCATGAAAATACTTGCGGCCAGAGAGCGTATCTGCTTACCCGACCGCAAGGACTGGTTGCTTGCCGGTTAGCAAACCCCGCATATATTCGTCGTCTCCCCACAGTTTCCTCTGCCCCACCCACAATTCACATCCGCGTCGTCGCGCCTACCAGCGCATCGGCCTCCGCCACGATGCGCTTGACCTCGGCCCGCTGTCCATCAGTAAGTGAGCTTTTGTTCTCGGCTTCGGCCAGCAGCTTCCGAGCCTTGGTCCGGGCGTTCTCCAGCATCGTGCTCGGTTCCTGAGCCCAGGCCATCGCCAGCCGCCGATCCATCAGCTCCGGCGACCAGAGTTCCTCGCGGAAGTATTTCAGAGTATGATCTGTCTCCAAAAAGTGGGCGCCCGTCGGCGCGACCTCCACAATCAGCTCTTCAGCGATACGGTCTTCGTCCACGACAATACCCGCCAGCAGCCGGTCGAACTGGCTCATCATCTCCAGGTCGAGCATAAGCTGCACCGGGCTACCGATATCGGTGAAAGCGAGCGTGCCCAACGCGCCGAAGGATCGCGCTCCCGCGCAGATTCCCCACATCGCGTCGAGCGCCTTCTCCATCATGCTCTGGGCTCCCGGCAGTTTCGCCCCGGTACTGGGCCACCCCGTCGCCCGATACTCACCCCCAAAGACGTATGCCGCCATCTGAGCGCTCGCCAGCCGCAGCAGTTGGCAGTCCGGACCCATCTCCGTGTGCACACCGGTGCGCATGTCAAAGACCAAAGGTCCGGCACAGTTGCCAACGAGCCGGTCGTCCAGCGCCAGGGTAATGGTGTTGCAGGCCAGAACCTCGGCCATATTCTGCGTCAGCGCGCCGGCGAGCGTAGTGGGCGTGGCCACCCCGGCCACCGGCATCGTGCTAATCGTAAAGGGCTTACCCAGCAATTCCCGCGCTTTCATCCCGATCTCGATATTCTCGCGCGTCACCATAAACGGCGAGTTCACCCAGCACTTGGCCGCAAAGACCGGCTTCTCCTTGACCTTCTCAACCGACCCGTCATAGATGGCTTGAAGTTCGATGAAAAACGGCAGCATCTCGGCGCTGTAGACCGAAACCTGCCACGGGCGCGAACTGTTTAGCAGGATAGTGGCGAACGCATGCACGTCACAGGAGCCGTTGGGCACATCCTGCGGAATGAATGTCGGATGTGCTCGCTGCAGATTGGGGAAACAGTCGCACAGCCGCGACCAGTCCGCCAGGTCCTGGGTAGTGGCGGGTCGCAACGTATCCGTCTCGATGTCGTGACAGTGCAGCGCCTGGCCCGAGGCGGCGTAGACGAGCTTCTCCCCGGCTACCTCGGCGGGGCGCCACGGCCCCTTCTTTTCCCGGCTCTGGGCGATCCGCGCCCGGACCTCCTCCTGCACCGCCTTGGGAAAGCGAATCTGCTCATCGTCAACCGGGCAGCCAAAATCCAGCAGCGCCTCGTTGAACTCCTCGGTGCCCTGAGCGCGCAGCGGCACCTGGTCCCAGACGCGCAGCGCCGCCTGCCAGATCTGCTCCATCTCCTGCTCGTTCAATACCTGCATGGTGCGGAAACTCAAGTGCATGGAATCAACGCCTCCCTGAATTGATTGGGCGCTTGCCACCGCGCCGGTGAGAGTATATAATTCGCAGAGCCGCTGATGTGGTCGCTAACTCAGCGTGCGAGAACTCCCAGCCACGCAGATTATATAAGGAGGACGCAGTAATGGCAACACCCGAATGGCGCGTACCTGAATTGCTGGTGGGCTCTGACCTCGGTGATGAAGAGATTCAGGTAATCACTGACATCATCAAGTCGCGGAATACGCTGGCCTACGGACCGTACATCAACCAGTTCCAGGAGGACTTCAGCCAGTTCTGCGGTGGCACACATGCCTTCGCCGTCTCCTCGGCCACCGGCGCGCTGGAGATCGCCGCCTCGCTGGCCCGCGTGGGGCCCGGCGACGAAGTGCTGATAACCGCTCAGACCTTCCGCGCTTCAGTAGTGCCGTTCTACAAGCGCTGGTGTAAGTTCAAGTTCGCCGACATTGACCCCAACACACTGAATATTGATCCCGACTCCCTGGCCGAACAGATCAGCGACCAGACCAAGGCAGTCGTGCTGGTTCACCACGCCGGCACGCCCTGCGATATGGACCCCATCCTCGAGATCGCTCACGCCCACGGGGCAATGGTCATCGAGGACGCCGCTCATGCCGTCGGCGCATCGTACAAGGGCCGCAAGATCGGCAGCTTTGGTGACGTGGCCTGCTTCTCATTCCAGTCGCTGAAGAATATGACCACCCTCGGCGAAGGCGGAATGATCACCACGCCGAATCCCGAGTTGGCCCAGTGGATCCCGGCGCTGCGCTCCTACGGGACCTGCGGTACCTTCAAGCCCCGCTCCCCCGAACGCATCGGCCCGATTGACCGCCCCGCCTACGGCGAGGGACGGGTCACCTGGGAGCGGGATGTCGTCGAGGCCTGGGATTACGGCCTGCACTTCCGCATCACCGAACCCCAGGCCGGAGTGGGCAGCGTGCAACTTAAGAAATTGCCCGGCTTCAACGCGAGGCGCACCGAGATCGCCCAGCGCTATAACGAAGGCATCAAGCAGATCGAAGGGATGCGCATCTGTGAGATACCCGAGTGGGCCGAGACGACCTATCATCTCTACCACTGCTTTATTGATACCGACGCCGTCCGCGTGGACCACGCCGAGTTCGTGCGGACCCTGGAGCAGGACTACCGCGTCCAGATTGTCAACCGCTTCTTCCCGGTCCACTTGACCGAGGACATGCGCTATTACGGCCACGAATATGGCGAAGCCCCGGTCTGCGAGGACATCTGGTTCAATCAGCAGATTGACCTGCCCATCAACCCCATGATGCCGATGGAAGAGGTTGACTACGCCATCGAGTCGCTCGCCCAGGCTATGAAGAAGTGCCGGCAGTAGTGACACGTGTGGGGCAGGGCTTGCGGGCTTCTCGCCGCGTTCCCCCAACCTTTGCCATCAGTGGAAGCACCCTGTTCAACGAATACAGTTGCCGAGGTGAGGTCATATGGCAAATGTCGCAGATAGTAGACTAGCAATGCACGACAGACACATAGGGCTGGCCTTTGTTGTCATTCTGTGCTGTCTGCTAGTGGCGGGCAACGCCAGCGCAGTTGATTTTCCGATCCCTGTATACAGCGCCAGGCAGGCCCAGTCATCCCCGCGAATCGATGGACAACTGGACGAGCCGTGCTGGGAGACGGCCACAGAGGCTAGCGGCTTTACCCACTACCGGCGTCCTGAGCAGTTGGCAGAGGTCCAAACCAGCTTTAGAGTTACCTGGGACGAGGCGGCACTGTATATCGGGGTGCTTTGTAAAGAGCCGAATGCTGCGAAGCTGCCTAGCGACTCTCTAGCCCGCGACGACGCCGCCATATTCAAGAGGGAAACGGTGGAAATATTCATCGATCCTCTTCACAGTCACACTCACTACTATCACCTGGCTGTGGACAGCTCGGCTTCGATATACGATTGTAGCGGAGGTGGCTTGCCCAAACAATGGGATGGGATGACCACTGCTGCCGTGGCTGTGGGGAAGGCCACCTGGTCCGTGGAGGCCGCAGTGTCCTGGCAAAGCCTGGGCATCGAGCCCAGGCCGGGGCAGGTGCTTGGACTCAACCTGTGCCGGGATCGGAAGCTGGGCATAGGGAGCAGACAGTACTCCCATTGGTCGCCGGTAGCTGGCCCGCCTCATGGCTTCCACGATCCACCATATTTCGGACATCTGCTTCTCTCACCAAGCGACCGCTGGCTTTCGCTATGGGAGGTGACCAATACAACTCAGACGGGATCAAACCTATCGGTCCGAGGCAATTTCAGCTACTCAAACAGCGCCTTCTATGCTGAGTTGTCATACCAGGGCATCGGTCCCGAGGGAGCCTGGATAGATCTGCAGGTCATAGGACCTGCCGGGAATAGAGTCACCGCCAAAAGAATCCCGCTCGCCGAAAGCGATCAGACTGGTCCTACTTCTGCGAGCATCACTACCCTCTGCCCGGTAGATAGTGTGGAGACTGGCAATTACCAGTTGAGAGCTCAGCTCATCAACCAGAAGGGAGAAGTAGTGGAGTACGACGCCCAACCCATTCGATGTATTTCGCCGCCCGACTGGCTGGGCACCGACATAGGAATCAGCGAGGAAGTCCCCGCACCGTTTACTCCGCTGGTAGTCAAACGTGACCAGCAGCAAATCCAGGTCTCATGCTGGGGCCGCGAACAGGTTTTTGGCTCAGCACCATTTCTCACCACCATCAAAACTGGCGGAGTTGGGCTTCTCAGCCGTCCGATGCAATTCGTAACCCAGGTTGGCGGCCGCGCGGTAGACTGGCAGCCTCGACTGCCGCAACTGGTTGTGGACAGCCCCAGCCAAGTGGTGGTCCGCCAGCAAGCAGTCGGCAAGCAGTTGGATGCGAAGACGGAAGTTACCATCGAATACGACGGCTTCATACGGGTGGATTGGTCCATCGCAGCCAAGGTAGATGTTACCATTGATAAGCTACAGATAGCACTTCCGATAGACGCACGCTACGCTAAATACCTATACTGCTGGCCCGGAAAGCAATCGGGAGCTTTGGACAGTAGTTTTGTCTCGGACTTCAAGCCCATCATCTGGCTGGGTGATGAGCAGCGTGGGCTATGCTGGGTGGCCGAGTCGGACGAAAACTGGAGCTTGGCTGATGAGAGCAAGGCCATCGAGATTGTCAAGGGTCCCGAAGAGGTAGTTGTGTGGTTCAACCTAATCGATAAACCCACTGCTCTCAAGCAAGGAGAACATCTGGACTACAGCTTCGGCCTGCAGGCAACACCTGTAAAACCAATGCAGACCACTTGCTGGGACATGCGCCTGGAGCGGCTGTGGCCTTATGCGAATGAGTATGCTTGGCTGACCAAGCAGATCAACGGGCAACCAACTCTAGAGTTCGCCAAACAGCAAGGAGGGCACGCCTTGCTCGTCATGCGGTGGTGGGACGTCTTCTCCTACACTTTGCCCATTGGCCACGAAGAGGAATTTCCCAAGCTGGTGGATGGTTGTCACAGGTATGGCCTCAAAGTCATACCCTACATTGCTGGCTACCTGCTCTCGGAGCGAGCGCCCGAGTTCACATACTTCAAAGACGATATGTTGATAAAGCCCCAGCAAGGCAAGTCCATCGCTCGGCTGCCTGGATTGGACGAGCAAATGGCCTACCGTGCATGCAAAAATAGTATCTGGCAGGACTTTGTCGTAGCTACAATCGCTCGCTGCATTGACGAGTACGATATTGATGGCATTTACTTGGATGGCACCGCATACCCGTTTGCGTGTGCAAATCGCCTTCACGGTTGCGGATATGAGAAGCCAGATGGGACTGTAGCACCAACCTATCCTGTCTTCGCAACCCGCCGGCTGATGAAGCGGCTTTATACCGTAGTCAAGCAGCGAAAACCCGAGGGCCTCGTAGACGTGCATATGTCGGGCTGCTTCAATATTCCCGCTCTGGCCTTCGCGACATCATATTGGAAGGGCGAGGCGCTGCTTCCCACCAAATATGTGCCGGAGGCGGTGTCACTGGATACACTCCGCACCGAATTTATAGGGCGTAATATCGGTGTACCAGCCGAGTTCCTTTTTTACCGAACCGGTGACTACAATGCCTGCACCGGCATTAGCCTGCTCCACGACGTCCCCACGCGTGCTCAGAGAGTATCGGAGTGGGCTCTGCTATCCTCGATCTGGCGAGTACGCGAGGAATTCGCCTGCAATCAAGCGCAATTCCTGCCCTACTGGAGCAACAAAGACCTGGTACAGGTTCGTCCTGAGGGCTGTTACG